>JAFQND010000226.1 GCA_017396055.1 Oscillospiraceae bacterium | reverse complement strand
TTGCGGCCTTGATCTGCGCTACCTTGGTATTCCACACATCCATGTCGTGCTGGAAGGCATCCTGCCTTTCCTGCCACATATCCAGGGGGATGTCGCCGTACTTTTGCTCGTAATCCGCCGCAGCCCGCATCGCAGCAGCTCTCGGTGCCGAAAACCTGATCCTCATGACCGACATCAAGGGTCTGCTTGCCGACAAGAACGACGAATCCACCCTGATCCCCGAGGTCAATGTCAGCGAAGTTCCCTCGCTGAAAATGCAGGGTATCATCTCCGGCGGCATGATCCCCAAGATCGACTGCTGTGTGGAGGCTGTCCGCCGCGGTGTCGCCAAGACCTGCATCATCGACGGCCGTGTTGCCCACTCGATCCTGATCGAGATCCTCTCCAACGAGGGTGTCGGCACCCTGTTCCACTGAGAAAGAAGGACTCCCCATGAAATTTGAACAGATCAAACAGCTCGATCACGAGCATGTGATGAATACCTACGGCCGGTATGACGCCTGCATCGTTTCCGGCAAAGGCGCCACCTGTGTGGACGTGAACGGCAAAAAGTACATCGACTTCACCAGTGGTATCGGTGTCAACTCCCTCGGTTTTGCCGACCCGGACTGGGTCAAGGCTGTTTCGGAGCAGGCCGGCAAACTCGCTCATATCTCCAATCTTTTTTATACCACTCCCGGTCTGGAGGTGGCCGACACCCTCTGTAAAAAGACCGGCTACAGTCGTGTTTTATTCGGAAACTCCGGTGCTGAGGCCAACGAAGGCGCTATCAAGACCGCGCGTAAATACAGTTTTGACAAATACGGACCCGGCAGAGCAACCATTCTGACGCTGGTCAACTCCTTCCACGGCCGTACTGTTACCACCCTTGCCGCCACCGGTCAGGATGTCTTCCACAACTATTTCTTCCCCTTCACCGAAGGCTTCAAGCATGCCCCCGCAGGCGATATGGCCGCGGTCAAAGCTGCTGATGACGGTTCTCTCTGTGCTGTCATGGTCGAGTTTGTACAGGGCGAAGGCGGCGTTATCCCGCTGGAAGAGACCTTTGTCAAGCGTCTTGCCGAATGGTGCAAAGAAAAGGATATCCTGCTTATTGCCGACGAGGTACAGACCGGTATCGGCCGTACCGGCAAGCTGCTGGCCTCCCAGCATTTTGATATCCTTCCCGATATCACCACCCTCGCAAAAGGTCTGGGCGGCGGTCTTCCCATCGGTGCCTTCATGGTCACCGACAAGCTGAAGGACGTCATGGGTGCTTCCTCCCACGGCACGACCTTTGGTATGAACCCCATCGTCTGCGCCGGCGCAAATGTCGTGCTGAAAAAGGTCGCCAATGACAAATTCCTCAAGGAAGTCATCATGAAGGGCGAAAAGATCCGCGCGTGCCTTTCCCTCTGTCCCGAGGTGGAGGACATTACCGGTCTCGGTCTGATGATCGGCATCAAGCTCAGAACCAAAAAGAGCGCCGATGTGGTCAAAGCCTGTCTGGCAAAGGGTCTGCTCGTGCTGACCGCCAAAGAGAAGGTCCGTCTGCTGCCCCCGCTGACGATCAGTGATAAAGAACTCTCCGAAGGCATCCGGATCCTCTGGGATGTGCTCAATCAACCGTAAGAAAGGATAATCCTCATGACCAAACATCTTCTGAAAATCGCCGACCTTTCCAAGGCCGATATCATCGAACTGCTCAACCTTGCCGATCAGCTCAAATACGAACAGAAACACGGTATCGTTCATCACCGTCTTGCCGGCAAGACTCTGGGTATGATCTTCCAGAAGTCCTCCACCCGTACCCGCGTTTCTTTCGAGACCGGTATGTATCAGCTGGGCGGCAGCGCACAGTTCCTTTCCTCCCGTGACCTGCAGATCGGCCGCGGCGAGCCCATTCAGGATACAGCCCGTGTTCTGTCCCGTTATCTGGACGGCATCATGATCCGTACCTACGCTCAGAAAGAGGTCGAGGATCTGGCCGAGTACGGCTCCATCCCGATCATCAACGGTCTGACCGACTACTGCCATCCCTGTCAGATCCTGGCTGACCTGATGACCATCCGTGAGTACAAAGGCAGCTTTGACGGATTGAAGTTCTGCTATATCGGCGACGGCAACAACATGGCAAACTCTCACATCGTCGGCGCACTGACTGTCGGCATGAAAGTTTCCATCGCCTGCCCCAAGGGTTATGAGCCCCATCCCGACGTACTGAAATTCGCCGAAAGCTACGGCGATATGTTCGAAATGTCCGATGACGTGCTGGCTATGGCTGCCGGTGCAGATGTCATCGCTACCGATGTCTGGGCTTCTATGGGTCAGGAAGGCGAGGCCGATGTACGCCGCAAGGCTTTCGAAGGTTTCCAGGTCAACGACGCTGTCATGGCTGCTGCCAACGAAAAGGCAATGGTGCTGCATTGCCTGCCCGCTCACCGCGAAGAGGAGATCACCGAAAAGGTCTTTGAGGCTCATGCCGATGAGATCTTTGATGAGGCTGAAAACAGACTGCACGCGCAGAAGGCGGTCCTCGTCAAGCTCATGGAATGAGCTTGACTGCAAGAATTGCTCAAAGCCTGCCGGCTTTGCCATAAACTCCTTCGGAGTTTGGATGGACGCCATTCTTGCGCGTGATGCCTTCGTTTGACGTGAACACTCATCTAACTCTGAAACCAAAAGTTTTTGAGGATTCTTAAGGCAGTTTTTTCAAAAAGTGCCTTAAGCAGAGTTTGAGACGGAGTCTCAACATCTTCTGCTCTATACTCCCGCCGGATAAATGGCGGGAGTTATTTTTTATGTTTCCTCATCCTTATAATACATACGAAAAATTAACTTCCTTCTGCCTACTAATCAGCCAAAACACCGATTTTTATAAAGTATCTTGAATCCTGCCGCATAAAAGCGTATAATTGCCTTGTATAGCAGAGTAGGGAAACAGGCGTTAAGTGTCCGATGGACGGGGAGTTGCCGTCGGAACGAAAAACGAGCGATCGTTTGCGGTCTGGTTCCCGCATCCCGCTGTTAAAATTTATGGAGCTGTACCTCCTGAATTTCTACAGCAAATTTTGGAAGGAGGTACTGCTATGTCTGTCAAAGCATTCTTCTCCGATTTGCCCGGCAAAATGAGGGGGTTTTTCCGCGAACTGCCCGGAAAGACTGTAAAGTTCTTCCGTGAGCTGCCGGGAAAGACCATCGCTTCTGCTGTGGATTTGGGTCATTCCTTCGGTGAGCTGCCGCAGAACCTTAAACGCTCCGCGACGGAACTGTACAACATCCGTTCACTGTGCGGCATCTCAATGCTGCTGGCGGTAGCCGTAGCCCTTAACTACACTACTTCGTTCTACATCATGCCGACACTCAAGATCGGCCCGGGCTATCTGATCACTGCGCTTCTGGGTATGCTTTACGGCCCTGTTGCAGGCGGCATTGCCGCAGGTCTTGGCGATATCATCAAATATCTGCTCAAGCCCGATGGTGTCTTTTTCTTCGGTTATACCCTAAACGCCATTCTGGGCGGCGTGATCTACGGCATTTTCCTGTATAAGGCAAAGGTCGGTTTCCTGCGCTGCATCCTGGCAAAGCTGATCATCAATCTCGGCGTCAATGCCGGTCTCGGTACTCTGTGGAGTGCAATGCTCTACGGAAAAGCCTTTACCGTCATCCTGCCGGCCAGACTCATCACCAACGTGGTCAAGGTACCCTTTGAGGTGATCATTCTGATGATCCTGCTGCCCATGGTCATCCACGCGCTGAAGAGGGCAAAGGTAAAGCTCTGACAGACCTCAAATATCTGGAGGTCAAAGCAAAATGAACATTATCCTGATCGGCATGCCCAGCTGCGGCAAGAGCACCATCGGTGTCGTACTGGCCAAGGCTGCCGGTTACAATTTTATGGACACTGACCTGCTGATGCAGCAGCGCGAAAAAATGCGTCTGCAGCAGATCATCGACACCAAAGGCCTTTCTTATTTTATCAAAGCAGAGGGAGAGGCTCTTTTGTCGGTAAACTGTGACTATACCGTCATCGCCACCGGCGGCAGTGCCATCTATTCTCCCGCCGCCATGGAGCATCTGAAGAGCATGGGCGTTGTGGTTTATCTGAAGGTAGACGAACCTGAGATCGAGCGCCGGCTTTCCAACCTCGCCACCCGCGGTGTTGCCGGTGCAAAAGACAAGACCATCGCCGATATCTATGAAGAGCGTATCCCGCTGTATGAAAAATATGCCGACTTCATCGTCGACTGCAATCACGAAGATGTTTCCGGTTGTGTTGATAAGCTGATGGCAAGACTTCAGCTTGCGCTGATCTGACGAAAAAATCCCTCCGTTCAAAAGACGGAGGGATTTTTGTATTTCTGTTTATTTTCCGAAAGTCTCTGCAGCACGCTGCATCCGTTTGATCACCGGCACATGGAAGGGACATCTCGTCTCGCAGGCACCGCAGGCGAGGCAGGTTTCGGCGGTGTTTCCAAGGGCGGTATAGTGCTGCGACACGCTGTCGGCGGGCTTTTTGTCCAGCTCCACCAGGTCGAGATATTTGTTCACGGCGGCGATATCGATCTTTGCGGGGCAGGGGAGACAGTGATTACAGTACATGCACCGCCCGTCAGAGCTGAACATGCCGAGGGAGGCAAGAGCTTCGCTGTGATCCCGTTCTCTTTCAGAGAGCTCCCAGTATTTTACGGCATTCTCCACATCACTCAGCCGCTGCATGCCCACCATAACTGCCGCGACGGCAGGACGGCTGAGAGCATAGCTGATGCACTGGCCTTCGGTCAGCGCGATGCCGAGAGGGGAACGCTTTGCGTCCAGAAGGGTGCCCATGGCGAGGGTCTTCATGACGGTAATGGCGACGCCCCGGTCCTCACAGTCCCGGTACAGTGCTGCTCGGGCGGGCTCCAGCGTGAGGGCGGAGAAGTCCTGTTTTTCGCCCTTGATGACTTCGGTGAAGATCTCGGTCATGTCCCGGTCTTTCGGGACAAGGTCATAAGCCGGGTTCAGTGAGAACATCAGCACATCGATATAACCGGAATCCACTGCCTTTTTGGCGGTAACAGGATCGTGGGAACTCAATCCGATGGCCTTGATGACACCTTTCTCCTTCAGGGAAAGGGCATACTGCATCACTTCGCTTTTTTCCAGAGTATCCCAGTCATTTTCTTTATCGACGAAATGAAGGAATCCCACATCGATATAGTCGGTCTGCAGCCGGTCGAGAAGGTCTTCAAAAGCGGCGACACATTCGTTTATGTCACGGCTGACTTTATACTGACCGTCCACCCAGCAGGAGCCGATATGTCCCTGGATGATGACCTTTTCCCGGCGGCCTTTCAGTGCCTTGCCGATATTCGAGCGGACGTTCGGTTCGCTCATGAACACGTCAAAGAAATTGATCCCCGCGTCCAGGGCGGCGTCAATGACGGTTTTGACTGTCTCGTAATCCTTGCCCTGAAGATGTTCACAGCCCAGCGATACGGCGCTGACGGTCATACCGGTGCGGCCGAGTTTTCTGTATTCCATAACCTTGCCTCCAGAATAACATGATCTGTTTTCAGTATAATCTCTTTCGGCCATTTGTCAATGTTCCCTTTCGGTGAAAACCTCTTGCCAATCCCCGTATTCAGTAGTAAAATGATGGTAACAGCAATAGAGGAGGATACCTTTATGAAAACCGTTTTTCCTGTCATTTCTGACGAGACCCGCGTGAAGATGCTGACCCTGCCCGAGGGCAAAGTTGACTTTATCCTCGATACCGATACCTATAACGAGATCGATGATCAGTTTGCGTTGGTTTATGCGCTGCTCTGCCCCGAGAGGCTCAATGTCCGTGCTGTCTGCGCCGCGCCTTTTTACAATTCTCTTTCCTCCGGTCCCAAAGACGGCATGGAGAAGAGCTATGACGAGATCCTGCGGATCCTTTCCCGGATGAACGTTCCCGCCGAAGGATTTGTCTTCAAGGGTTCTGAAAACTATCTGCCCGACGAGGATACTCCCGTCGAGAGCGAAGCTGCCCGCCGTATCGTCGAACTGGCAGGAGAGTACACTTCTGAAAAGCCCCTCTATGTGGCTGCCATCGGTGCCATCACCAACGTGGCTTCCGCTCTGCTGATGGATCCCTCGATCGCAGAAAAGATCGTCATTATCTGGCTGGGCGGTCACAGCTTCGAATGGCCTCATACCCGCGAGTTCAACCTGATCCAGGATGTCGCCGCCGCGAGAGTGGTTTTCGGCTGCGGTGCTCCGGTGGTACAGATGCCCTGTATGGGCGTGGTAGACCATCTGACCACGACCCTGCCTGAGGTGGACGCCTATGTCCGCGGCAAGGGCGCCATCGGTGATTTTCTCGCTGATACCTTCAAAAACTGTGCATCCGACCACTTCGGTTACAGCCGCGTGATCTGGGATATGACCACTGTTGCCTGGCTTACCTGTCCCGGCGGTATCGAGACCAGACTCTGTCAGAGTCCTATCGTCAGCTATGAGGGTCATTACAGCTTTGATCCCACCCGTCACCTGATGCGATACGCCTGGCATGTCAGCCGCGACAAGATCTTTGCTGATTTCTTCCGCAGACTGGCAGCTTTTGGAGAAAAATAATATGCTGGATCATGAAAGATGGATGGCGGAGCTTCTAGAAAAGCTGAAAGAGACCTTCGGGGACCGTTTGCTCTTCTTCGGCCTGCAGGGCAGCTATCTCAGAGGAGAAGCCCATGACGGCAGCGATATCGACGCTATGACCGTACTGGATACCCTCACACATATGGATCTTCTCCGTTACCGTGCTGTGGTTCGCACCATGGACCATGCAGAACTGGCCTGCGGTTTTATCTGCGGCCGGGAGGAGCTGAAAAACTGGCCCCGCTATGAGATCATTCCGCTGATGTACGGCACAAAACCCCTTTACGGCGAACTGATTCCCCTTTTGCCCGAAGCGAATGAGGAAGATCTGAAAGATCATATCCGCATCAGCACGGCGAATCTTTATCACGAAGTCTGTCATCGGTTTATCTACAGCGAAAAAGGTGCTGACGGCCTGCGCGGCTGTTTTAAATCCACCTTCTTCATTCTTCAGGAGCTTTATCTGTTGTGGACCGGATGCTGGTTCCAGGACAGGAATGCTCTCCGGGCTGCTCTGAACGACGAGGAAAGAGAACTGCTCTGCCGGATCGAAGAATGGGATATCTTAAATGAAGAGCGGGCTGAATACCCTGACGAATGGTTCAGACTGCTGGAAAGATTCTGTCAAAAAACACTCAAGGAGGTCTCTCAATGAAACACCCTGTTATCGATAAGATTCTCAGTGATCTCAGACTGCCTGCTATCCTGCCCGAAGGTTTTGATGCTGCCCAGTGGCCTGCCCGCAGAGCTGAACTGGTAGAGATCATGAAAAAAGAGGTCTATGGCTATCCTCCCGAAAAGCCTCTCTCCATGACTTTTGAGTCGGAGACCGCTCCCATCAATTACTGCGCCGGCAAAGCGACCCTTGAGACCGTGACCCTGACCGTTACTCTTCCCCAGGGCAAATTCACCTTCCCCTTCAAGGCTTCTGTTCCCACCGGTGAAGGCCCTTATCCTTTCTTTGTATTTATCAACTTCCGTCCCGATGTTCCTGACCGCTATCTTCCTTCCGAGGAGATCATCGACCGCGGCTATGCTGTGCTGTCCCTTTACTATAACGATGTCGCCTTTGACGGCGAGGATGGTTTTGAAGGCGGTCTGGCCGGTATGCTGCCCAAAGAAGACCGCTGCGGCAAGATCGGACTCTGGGCATGGGCCGCTTCCCGCGTACTTGACTGGGCTCTGGATGATCCCCGTCTGGATGGCGAAAAAGCAGCTGTCATCGGTCACTCCCGTCTCGGTAAGACCGCACTGCTGGCCGGCGCACTGGACGAGCGTTTTGCTGCTGTGATCTCCAACGACTCCGGCTGCAGCGGCGCTGCCATCTCCCGCAACAAAGCAGGTGAACGCATCGAGACCATTACCCGCGTCTTCCCTTACTGGTTCAATGAGAGCTATCCTCAGTATACCGACCTTGAACGGGAAATGCCCTTTGATCAGCATTTCCTGCTGGCGGCTGCCGCACCCCGTATTCTGCTGGTAGGCAGTGCGGAACAGGACCTTTGGGCTGACCCCAATTCGGAATATCTCACCTGCTGTGCCGTTTCTCATGTATGGGAGGCTCTGGGAGAGAAGGGCTTTGTCCATCCCGACCGTCTGCCCGTTCCCGGCGACACTTTCCACGGCGGCAAGGTGGGCTATCACCTGCGTCATGGTTCCCACGCCATCTGCAGAGATGACTGGAACCGGTATATGGATTTCCTCGACAAGGCTCTGTGAGCATAACAAAAAGCCCCGGATAATCCGGGGCTTTTTTCTGTCTGATAGGTTTTACGCGAGACCTTTTCGTTTGCAGACGGCATAGACAGCTGCCGCGCTCGCCACATAGGTGTCCAGCTGACGGTAATCACCGTTTACACATTCATACACGCCGTGCTCTTCAAAATAGCGGAGAATATCGTTCAATGCGGCATCGGCGAGAGAAATGTCGCCGGCGGAGAGCGTATCATACAGCCAGACAAAGGGAGTTGCCCAGAAAGCCCCGTTCTGATAGGTGCCTTCTTTCACGTCGATGAAGGTCCTCTCCCAGAATGTTCCGGCGGGAAGATGGCGCAGCTGTCCGTATTCGGTCACTTCGGCATAGTGGGAGATCATCCAGCAGACGATCTTTTCCTTCTGCTTTTCGGTCATGGGGAAACCGATGCTGACGGCAAAACAGGAGGACCAGATATCGATCTGTGCGCAGACACCGGTCGCCGCGAGGAGCATGCCGTCTTCACCGGCAAAGGTGTCGAAAAGATATGCTTCGATGGACGCACAGCCCTGCTCATACTGTCCGTAAGGAGCTCCGCAGAGATTCAGCCAGCGGCAGAGGACTTTCTGCGCCCGCCACAAAAGCAGCGTCTCATAACAGACGAGTCCGGTCTTGCTGACCGTATCGGTAAATCCGTAGGGGGAATGGGGCGGAGCGGACACATTCAGGATAAAGCCCCGTTCGTCTTTCGGCAGGCAGTCGATGCCGCGGCAGAGGGTCTCTTTCCACTGAGCGAATTGTTCTTTCGCTTTGTTTTTTGGAAGACTGTTTAGATAAGCATCCGCACAGAGGCAGAGAAAACATCCGTTATCCAGATTGGGCAGTGCGGGGAAATCCGATCCACCGGCAGTATAGATGGCTGTTCCGTGCCGGTCGACCCGGTCGGCGATCCAGCCGTTTTCTGCGGGACGGTCAATAATGTACTGAACGGCACGACGGATATCCTCTTTGTCCAGAAGGTCGCCGGCATATTCTGTCATATAGGCGAAATCCCTTGTCCACAGACAGGGGTAATTTCCCATTCCGTCCGGGGTATAGAGTTTTGTACCGTCATCAGAAAGGATCACGCATCCGTCCAGAAGGCGTTTTGCAGTCTCTTTGATATCAAACATGTTTCATCCTCTTTTCGCCTGACGTTTTGCCTTCCGGATGGCACGCTTTGTTTCCTTTTCACGCTTGTGGTAAACGGCAAGTGTTTCTACCTCTCTGATATCTTCGTCACGGGTGAAGTCACGCCATCTGAAGAAGAGATACAGACCGCCCGCTCCAAGGAAGATGCCTCTGAGGATGGTGGTGAACTGTACCGCATAGACATCGATGCCAAGGAAGGAGATGGGGCCGTCATACAGCGAGCTGACCCATGTGCCGGTGATAAGGCCGAGGAAAGAGAAAACGTTGCAGCCGATGGTGTTGAAGGTCAGATGGGTAGTGGAATTCTCCGCCGGCATATTCATATACAGAATATTGGCATAGGCAAGGTTCAGACCCACGGCAAAGAAGTTCTGCAGCATCGAGTTGGGGAAGAAGATCCAGGTGGAACTTTTATCCATGCAGAAAAAGATAAACTCGGTGGGGGCGAACAAAAGCATGGCAAAGGAGAAGGTCTTGATCCATGAATACCGTCTGAGCCATCTGCGCCAGATGGGGGAACCCAGCAAAAGAATGATCGTATAAGCCACCGAAACGGTATTGATCATCGTATAGCCGAACTCCATGTGGTTGAGCAGATGATAGTTCCACAGACCGTTGTTCAGGTTGGCCACATAGCCCCAGAAGAACATAAACAGGCAGCAGGCCATGTATTTTTTGTGCTTGAAGGAGAGGGTAAAGACCTCGCGGAATTTGATGTTCTCGGTCTCCTGGTAGGGGTATTCTTTTGCTTTCGACTGGATGAACACCTCGATCAGCACCAGTCCGAAGGCCAGATAACGGAAGATCAGGATCAGCTGGTCCTGATAAGCCGAACCGTTCATGGCGTCAGTGATGGCACCGCTGGTCAACAGGATAACACTGGAGAGGATGGAGGAAAAGATCTGGTTGTAGGTCAGATAGCGGGTGCGCTGTTCGTTGTTGGCGGGATAGAAATTATAGAACCAGATGGTGAAACCGGAGCCGAACAGGGCATAGAAGCCAGTAGCCACGCCGACAATGACAATAAACAGGATACGTCTGCCGGCCGGGTCGGTGACAAACTGCGGCATCAGTGTGGTCAAAAGAATATAAATGGCATAGTAAATCGTCTTTGCTGCCAGCAGAAGTCCTTTGCGCTTTCTGAATCTGCCCAGAAGTCTGGGTGAGAAAATGCTGAACAGGTTTGCAATATAGGGAATAAAGGTCATGATACCGGTGTCGGTGATGGACATGCCATACATCGACAGGAAACCGGTATAGAAGATACCGGTGATAAAGACGTTATAAAACGTGGTCAGCAGCGAGCTTGCCAGCTGGATCACACGACCTTTTGAATAATCGTCTTTCAAATTATAGATCTCCCGGATGGGGACAAAGGCGTTTTTGCACCATGCGATCACATGCTTCATAGGCGGCACCTCATCTTTATTTTACTTTACAGCTGTATTATAGCAAAGCGCAGGATAGAATGCAAGAGGGGCAAAAGAAAAACCCCCGCCCATTTGGGACAGGAGTTTTATGTTTATTTGCCGAAGAATTTAGGCTCGGTGGTTTCGCCGCAGACCAGATAGCCGCTGTAGCTCTGTTCTTCCAGTTTGCCGAGGAATTTGCCCAGCTTTTTGGGACGGGCGAAGATAGAAGCTTCAAAGCCTGCTTCGCGAAGAGAATTG
>JAFQND010000225.1 GCA_017396055.1 Oscillospiraceae bacterium | reverse complement strand
TGGCGCCTGCGGTCTCAGCGTTCTGTACAGCACGGACAACGTCGCTCAGTTTACCGACGCCGGAGGGCTCGATGAGGATGCGGTCGGGAGCGAGCTCCTCGATGACCTTGTGCAGTGCCTCGGCAAAGTCGCCGACCAGGCTGCAGCAGATACAGCCGGAGTTCATCTCGTTGATCTCGATGCCTGCTTCCTGCAGAAATCCACCGTCAATGCCGATCTCGCCGAATTCGTTTTCGATCAGTACCAGCTTTTCGCCGGCATATGCTTCTTTGATCAGTTTCTTGATCAGGGTAGTTTTACCTGCTCCGAGAAAACCGGAGAAAATATCAATTTTGGCCATTTGATAACCTTACCTTTCTGAATAAGCACCTTTGGGTTTCCAACTATTTATTATATACCTTTCCGGTGCAGAAAACAAGCAGTGAAACGTGAATAAATTCAGCTGCTGTGTAAAAAATTGCGAAGCAAAAAATATTGCGTCCCCCTGCCGGTTTATGATACAATAAGAAGACAGACTGACCCTGTAAAAAATATCGGAGGAGACTATGAACCCTTCTTATACCGTTGAAAATCTGGGCGAAGATCTTGTTCTCCTCGCCTCACCGGAACACCGCTTTGGCACCGACGCCTTTCTGCTGGCTCATTTCGCTTTAGCAAAACATAAAGACAAATGCGTTGATCTTGGCACCGGCTGCGGCATCATCCCGATGCTCTTATACAAAAAATTCCGCCCGTCCCTCATCTGGGGCGTGGACATCCAGCCGGAGGCCATTGAACAGTTTACAGGGGCGATCGGGCTTTCCGGGGTAGGGGAAGTACTGTTTCCTCTCTGTTCCGACCTGAAAGAGCTGAAAGGCAAACTGCCCTTCGACCATTTTGATCTTGTCACCTGCAACCCTCCTTATTTTGGCTCGGGAAACGGCTTTTTAAGCGCTGACCCGGCCCATATGACTGCAAGGCACGAGATCATGTGCACCATCGACGATGTCTGTGCGGCGGCATCGAAACTTCTCAAAACCGGCGGACGCTTCTGTCTTTGCCACCGTCCCGAACGGCTGACCGATGTGCTGACCGCCATGCGGGAAAATCGCCTTGAGCCCAAGCGTCTGCGGATGGTGGCCCAGAATCCCGACGGCAAACCCTGGCTCTTCCTTGCCGAAGGCAAAAAAGACGGCAGACCCGGGCTGGACATCCTGAATACACTTTATATGACCGGCTCCGACGGCGGGCCCAGCGATGAGATCAGACTGATATACGGAAATCAGGGAAAGGAGATAGAACCATGAGCGGTACTCTTTATGTGGTGGGCACTCCCATCGGCAACCTCTCCGACTTTTCTCCCCGTGCGGTGGAAACACTGCGCACGGTGGATTTTATCGCGGCAGAAGACACCCGCGTTACCTTAAAACTTCTGAACCATTTCGAGATCAAAAAGTCTCTTGTCAGCTATCATGAACATAACAAGCAAAGCCGTGGCGAAGAGATCATCCGCCGCATCCTTGCAGGAGAGAATGCCGCTATTGTTTCCGATGCCGGCATGCCCTGTATCTCCGACCCCGGCGAGGACCTTGTCAGGATGGCAGCGGCAGCAGGTGTCCGCACCGAAGTGGTCCCCGGTCCCAGCGCCGTGATCTCTGCCCTTTGTGTCAGCGGCCTTGTGACCTCCCGTTTTGCTTTTGAGGGATTCCTCTCCACCAGCAAAAAAAGCCGCCGCGATCATCTGAACGCGGTCAAGGATGATACGCACACCCTGATCTTCTATGAGGCTCCCCACAAGCTGCTCTCCACCCTGACCGATATGCGGGATGCTTTTGGTGCAGAGCGCAGGATCTCTCTCGCCAGAGAGCTGACCAAGATCCATGAGGAAGTGCGGCGTACCACCCTCGGCGAGGCAGTGGAATTTTACACCGAAAACCCGCCCAAGGGCGAGTTCGTGCTGGTCATCGAAGGAGCCGAACCCCCTGCTCCGCCGGAAATGACCCTGGAAGAAGCTGTCGATATGGCCCGTCAGCTGGTAGAAGAGGGCATGCGTCCCACCGACGCCGCCAAACAGGTCTCGGCACAGACCCCCTTCCGTAAGAGCGAGATCTATACCGCTCTGATCAGTGAAGAATAATCCATCGGTCACTTAACGTAAAAATCCCCCACGCCTGACGGCAAGGGGGATTTTTTTATTCAGAAACCTTCCAGTATCTCGAAGAGTATTGCTTTTGCTTCATCCTCCCGATTCAGCGGATACCCGCCGACGAGAATATGATAAGAGATACCGTTCGCGGCAAAGACAGCCTCATAGTCCGGTGCACGGAGAGTGTTCCACTCAGTCCGCACAACTGAAGCGATCAGACCGCTCTGTGCCGTGTAGGTTTCCTCGTTGATCTCTTTGATATATCTGTTGTCATAGAGTTTTCCGGCAGAATGGAAGAGCTCCTCGTCCTCCGGCGAGATGGCGGGATGCTCCGCCGTAACAGCCGCAGTAACGGTAATGTGCGTCATCTCCCGAACATAGGATGCCGTTACCGCCGCCCGGTAGAGCTGTCCATCTGTACCGTAATAATCGGCATAGCAGTGCAGACGTTTTCCCTTTCCCTCATCCGTGCCGGGAATCGTAAGCATCCGTTCAGGATAGGTACCGTCCTCAGCGAAAAAGGCATTGTCCATCAGGTCAAAGCCGATCGCCTCCTCCGCCTCTTCCCATGAATCAAAGGCCTGATACGATATATCTTCGATATGGCGGATATCTTCCGAAAAGTCTCCGATGGGACGGCTGCGGATATCGTTGTATCCGATCCGATACCCCTCCATCCGTCCGGCAATGATCTCCACGATGCCGGCACCGAAGATCCTGTCTGCGGCAAAAACAGTCACCGGCACCATCAGGCAGATGCATGCGGCAATAACCACCGTTTTCAGAAGGATATTTTTTCTGCAGGGAGTTTCCAGCCGCTTATAAAAACGCTCCTTCGCCTCATCTGAGAGCACCTGCTCCGACATCAGCGCTCTATATTTTTTCTGCATCATCTTTCAGCTCCTTTTTCAGCATTTTCCGGGCCCGGCTCATGCGGGTCTGTACAGCTGTCAGGCTGATCCCGAGGATCTTCGCGATCTCCCCATGGCTGTAACCTTCGTAGTAACATAGATGGATCACCGCGCGGTACCGGGGCGGCAGCCTCATGACGGCGTCCCACAGTTCTCTGTCCGAGCTATCACAGAAAACAATGGATTCATCCAGTTCCTTCATATTTCTACGCCGGAAAGCGCTCAGATGATTTTTGCAGGCGTTGGCAGTGCAAGTCAGAAGCCACGCCTTTTCTTTTCCGGGGAAGAGGACCGTGTTTCTGTCCATCAGTTTCAGGAAGACACTCTGGCACACATCTTCCGCGTCCTGACGATTGCGCAGCCAGCTCAGCGCCAGCCGGTACACGTCATCGCCGTAAGCTTCGTACAGCAGTGCTATCTGCTCTCGTTCCATCCGACCGCCTCCTTTCTGAGATCTCATCTATATAACAAGTGAAAAGAGCTGATTATCACAAAAAAGCGGTTCCCTTTTTCGGAACCGCTTTTTTATTTCTTCCACAAAATATTTTCCACGGCGATGATCTCCTCGCCGTCCTCTTCAAAACACTGGGTAGTCAGATATACAAACCCAAGCTTTTTCTGCAGAGCAGATGAGGCATCATTGAACGAAAGATAGCCGCACTGGACATAATCCATGCCCTCATCAAACAGCCGGGCGATCACTGCCCGGACAGCCTCTTCCATCAGTCCCCGCCGCCGATGATGCCGGGAGATGCAAAAGGACATCGATCGGCCTTCCTTTTCCCGTAGGGCGTCCAGTTCCGTCAACTCGGCCGGAACCTTACAGACGGTCAGGTGACCGATAACCGTTCCCGTCTCTTTGAGGATCAACACATAACAGCGCTCTTCCTTATCCTTGAGCCAATCAAAGGTCAGACGGGCATCTTCTCTTGTGTGATGCAGCACATTGCCCATCATCCGGCTCATCTCATCGTCCATGGCATAGCTGCAGAACGCATCGAAATCGGCTTCGCATATCTTTCTCAGGCAAAGCCGTTCAGTTTCCAGAAACATCTTTCTTCTCCTATTTCAGCCGGTTCACAGCCGCAATCATCGAGATAAAAGTTAGATAGGGGAGGGGGCGGCCATGCATATCACCGGTGCCAAAGATATACCCTTTTCCGCCGCAGAGTTCCCACAGCCGGGCGGCATTCCGGATCAGCTCCATCGGCGACATCTCCGCCAGACGGAAAAAATCAGTTCTGCCAAGCAGACAAAATCGTCCGCCGTAATGCTGTATTGCATCTTCGGTGGAAAAGCCGTACCCTTCGGTCAGCAGCAGCCCATCAACAGGCAGCTCCGCCAGTTTCTCCGGCAGCAGGGGATCCGCTGAACGATCGGCAAAAATCACCTGTTTTCCCGCTTTATGTGCGGTTTCACAGGCTGCCCGCAGATAGTAAAGCTGTTCCCGTACAAGACCCTCATCGGCATCAAAGGTCCCCTGCAGAACGACCGCATCCGCGGTCTGTGCGATCTCTGACACGGCCCGGACATACTTTTCCGATGGATTCAGCATCTCCGACGGTCCGCAGACAAGCCCCATGCCATCTGCCTCCCTGCGCAAAACATCGATCAGCGCAGCATCGGACACCGCCAGCACAGCCGCTCCGAAACCGGCTCTTTTGCTCCCCTCCAGAAGAGTGGAGATCCTTGCCCGCTCATCCTGCCAGAGATGCGCGCCCCTGCGCCAGATCAGCTGCTCACAGAGAGCGCGCTCAAAGGTAAATTCCATCATGGCGGCCGGCGCCGCCTCGCGGGACAGCGCCTTCCGGATGGGATGGAATCTGTTCACTTCAGACTTCTCAGCCACTGTTCCACCTCTTTGTCTGACCTCAGCACATACGCCTTTTTGCCGAATAGGCTGAGACGTTCTGTTATACAGAAATATGGACCCGATATACTCCGTCCCGGTTCCCGGTATCCAGCCGCAGTGCCTTGCCGTCCCAGAAGATCCAGGATTCCGGATTCTCAGGACAGCATACCTCCAGCCGATAATCCAGAACATTCATCCACAGAGCCGGCAGGCCATCGGCATATCCCGCTTCGCTTCCTGCATATGTAATATTTTCCACAGAAACTACACCATTCTCCGCCGAAATGTCCGCAGCGTAGGTGTCGCTGCCCAGAATATTGACAAACGAGGCAGCACCGTTCTCCACAACGACCCGGAAATGGATGTCGCAGCGAGTATAGGGCAGTATCGCCCGGATCAGTTGGAATCCCTGGAATCCTTTCCCGAGCATGAATTCATACGGCTCTCGGGAGGGGACGATAGCCATATACACTGGAAGACTGGCTTGTGCAGCATCCGCCAACAGCTTGTCTGCTTCTGCCCAATGTTCTTCTGTCCGTGCCGGCAGATACCAAAACAGACACATGATACTGTTCCCCAATGCCAGCAGACGGTTCAGATCTTCTTCATCCGGCAGATATCCAAAGTCGAATACCTGCGAAACGGGGATCCTGCCGGTATATTTCCGGACTTCCTGTAATGCTTCATAGGTGAAAGAATTGATGATACAGCGGTCCTCCATGTTGTACTTCTGCAGGACGCCGAGCACACCGGCAATCATGTCAGGGATATTGTATTCCCGAACGGTGACATAAGCGATCTTTTCATTGTCCCGACATATCCGCACATAGGTTTCAAAATCACATGCCCGCGCATGATGCCCCATCTTATCAGCAAAATAGGCATATTCCATCGCCTTCACATCCGCAAAGGACAGATCCCGGAACTTCTGCTGATTGTTTCTGTCATATCGGTCGATTCTGCCGTTTTCGTCCAGTGTAACGCCTTCATCATGACACATGACAAGACCTTTATCCGCTGTGATCCGCACATCTCCCTTCAGAGAATTGAACCCCAGATGGGCTGCCAGCTGAAAATGCTCAGCGGTATTCATCGGCACGATTCCCAGATCGGAATACGCAATATTCAGTATCCTCCCGCCGAAGGGATACCCGCTGTTTTGAAGAGCTGCCATAGTAAAGACCTCCTGTTTGTAAAATAAGAGTGAGCAAAGATACAGCACGACACAGATTATACTGTACAGGCGTTTATCAGTTCAGACTTTTCAGCCACTGTTCCACCTCTCTGTCCGATGTCAGCACACGCACCTTTTCGCCGAAGGGACTGAGGCGCTCCCTGATATCATCCCGGCCGCTGTCATAATCTCTTCGCCAGCGGAACATCTTTTTCAGCATTCTGAAATTGGGGCGGTAGCCGCAGGCTTCCTTTCCGGCACGCTGCCGGATCCACCTGCGTAAAATCCGAAAATCCCGCACCGCCGCCGGAGGCTGCAGAAGGATGATCTGATCGGCTTTTTCCGGCGCTTCAAAAAAGCACTTTCTGCCGGCATCCTCCATGACCCAGCTTTCTCGGGCGAGAACTCCACGGAAGATGGCGTCCCGCTCTTCTATCGGCCGCTTACGGTCATCTTCCGGGTCATCGGGATCAGGCTCATAAACCACCAGGTCCAGTTCTGTAGCCTCGATACCCAGCTTCTTCGCAGCCCGGCGGGCAAGGGTCGATTTTCCGCTGCTCACCGAGCCGGTGATATAGATCTTCATATTCATCCTTTGGAATACAAACAGTGTTTTTTATCGTAAATATTCCTTACAGTTTCAGAAATATTTATACCATCAGTTTAAAGATATCGATAATTTCCTCTTTGTCAAGAGTAATATAGTCCGGCAGAGTGCGTTTGCCGAAGAAGGTGCACTTGACTGCCATCTCCTCAAACTTGGACTCGTCGATATCCAGATGGCTCAGACGGGTGGGCATACCGATGGAAGCGAAGTATTCTTCAGTCATCCGGATACCGGCAAGAGCGGTGCGCTCAGGATGCTCATAGTCCATCTCCACACCCCAGACACGGGTCGCATACTGACAGAAGCGGGGGAGAGCATGCTTATACATATACTTCGCCCATGCGGGGAAGACCACCGCCAGACCCGCACCGTGGGCAACACGGTCATACATGCCGGAGAGCTCGTGCTCCATCTGGTGACAGCGCATGAAGTATTTGCGTCCGTCTCCGGTCAGACCATTGTGGGAAAGGCTGCCCGCCCACATCAGGGTAGCACGCGCCTCATAGTCAGTGGGATTTTCGATGGCGATGCGGCCGGCATCAATGACCGATTTCAGCAGACCTTCTGCCAGATGGTCGGTCAGGGCAACATCTTCACAGGCGCAGAAATACCGTTCCAGCGTATGCATCATAATATCAACGATACCGCATCCGGTCTGGAATTTGCTGACCGAATAGGTCAGCTCGGGATTCAGGATCGAGAAGAGGGGACGGTTGGCGTCGCTGCCAAAGCCCCGCTTGAACCAGCCGTCTTCGTTGGTGATGACGCAGGAATTGCTCATCTCACTGCCGGAAGCAGAAAGGGTCAGCACCGTCGCAACGGGCAGGCTCTTTTCCAGCTTTTTCACGCCGCTGGAGAAAGGCCAGGGATCACAGTGGTTGTATACGCCCGCTGCGATGGCTTTTGCTGAGTCGAGAACACTGCCGCCGCCAACCGCCAGGATCAGCTGAACGCCTTCCTTTTCACAGAGCTCCATGCCCTTATGAACAAGGGACAGTTTGGGGTTGGGTTCGACACCGCCCAGCTCCACGAAGGAAACGCCGGCTTCGTTCAGGGAGGCGACGATCTGATCATACAGGCCGATCTTTTTGATGCTGCCGGTACCGTAGTGGAACAACACCTTGTCATAGCCGTAGGATTTGATCATCTCACCGACTTTGTGCTGGGTATCTTTTCCAAAAAGTATTTTTGTAGGGGTGTAATACTGAAAGTTTACCATTTTGCTCAGCTCCTCTGTATTTTTTTTTGCAGCGGAGCTGAGCCTACAGTCAGCCCCGGGTCTTTTGGACCCAGGCCTCCCATCTGGGATCGGCTTTGATCTCCGCTTCAATTTTGGAATAATCGGGATTGCACCAGAACGGCCAATCACCAGGAAGATACTCGGCGATTTTTCTGGGCTCTCCCAAACAGTATTTCACGAACGAGACAAGGGGTGCGGTAAGGATATGTTCCTCTCCGTCAAAAAGCTTTTCCAGTGCCCTGGCGTGCTCCAACGCCCGGTCGAGGGAACCGAAAGCATCATCATGATACCCTCTCTCCCACTGCAGACGGGAAAGATATAGATACAACTTGATCAGGTCATCGTGATATGGGCCCATATTCCCATCATCACAGACAAGTTCAAAAAGTGCGATGGCTCCTCTGATCTTTTCGATGGGCATATCGCTTTCATAATGGTGCAGGTTGGTGATAAGCCCATAAACCAGCTGTTCGGAAAATTCACTCACCGCCTTCAGAAGAAAATCGCCGATATATGCCGCTTCTTCCTTGCCGTCGGCAGCTCCGGCCAGCAACAGTTCTCTGCAGCGCTTCAGCTCCGGCATTCTCTTCGCATAATAGGCTGCTTTCTCATAATCGCCGAAATTTCTGTACAGAAGCACAAGAATGGTGACCGCTTTTGTGACGATCCCGCTGTCGGATGAGTGTTCTGCCAGCTGTTCACAGATCCGGACCGATTCTGACCAGTATTCGTTTTTTCTGTGCCGGTCATAATCATGGCGGATAAAACCTTCGTCATCATAATAAAGCCACTCATGATGGCGCCGCCATCCTGCTTCCGAAAGGGTATCGGCCAGGGTGATCAGCAGCCGCTCATTCTGAGGGAATTCGGCCACACCTTCCCGCAGGATACTCAGGCATTCATCCACCCAACCATCATCTCCGCGGCTTTTGATATGGAATCCGTCGATCCGTTCGATAATTTCATTGATCTTTTGTTCCCGGTCTCCGCGATAGCCGAAAAGCTCGTCAATCGATACACCGAAATAATTGGCAATGGACGGTATAAGCTCCATATCGGGATAGCCGCCATCGGATTCCCAGCGGGAGACCGCCTGACAGGTCACGCCGAATGCTTTCGCCAGATCATCCTGTGTTCTTCCGTCCCGTTTGCGGAGAGCTTTGATTTTTTCGCCCAGTTTTAACTGCATGATATCTCCTCCAGAATTGGATTCACCGGTGTACTTTTATTGTAACAGAAATTCCGACGGATTCAATTATCAAATACTTGTTTAAAAATCAAGTATTCCTTTACTTTTAAAGAGATATCTTACTTATTTATTATACCCCATTTCCCCTGGCGGAGCAACTGCCGCAGGCAAAGAAGCCGTACAGCGAAAGTAAATTTTGCCGCAGGTTTTACCGTTGACACAGCCCAATATCAAACGGTATAATAAACGCATGGAGGTGTTTCATCATGATCGATACCGATATCCGCTATCCTTTCTGGAAGTCAAAACCGGCAGACGTAGAAGCCACGCTGGATAATGCAAAACTGGGTAAGGTCCATACCCTCTGCAAATCAGCAGGCGGGCACACTATCCGCTATATCACTTACGGAGAGCCTGTCGATTACAACCGTCAGGCCAACTATTCCTCGGCCTGCGGCGCAAAAGACACCCGCTATTATGCTGACAGAGAGGGAAAACGTCCCACCATCCTGCTGATTGGTGCCACCCACGGACAGGAAATGGAAGGTGTTGCCGCGCTGATGAATCTCATCTCTCTTCTGGAGACCGGTCTCGACCTGCGGGGCAAAGCTGTGCCCGAACTGACTGACGCCTTTATAGCAGCAGATTGTCGGCTGGTTATCATCCCCATCTATAACTATGACGGCAGAGTCCGCTGCCTGCCCGATTCGATGATTAATGAGCCCATTGACTTTCTCCGATACCACGGACAGGGTACCTGGAAGGACGGCTCCCTCTGCGGATGGCCGGAGTGCAAAAAAATCCATCCCATCAAGGATGCCGCAGGATTCCTCGGCGCCTACTACAACGATGACGGCGTGAACCTGATGCACGATAATTTCTTCATTCCCATGGCGGAGGAAACAAAGGCGCTGATGGCCCTCTGTGACAAGGAAGCCCCTGAGTGTATCATTGGTCTTCACGGCGGTGACAACTGCACCAGCCTGCTTCTTCAGCCCGCCTATGTCCCGCTGGAGACAAAAGAAAGTGTTTTCCGGCTGGCGTCGGCCACAGCAGCATATCAGGAAGCGGCGGGACTGAAATCCGATGTCCATCCTGTATCGGAGCATATCGGCGATCCGCCTCCCTCCTTCAACCTCACCACCGCGCTCCATCATATCTGCGGTGCAGTATCGGCCACCTATGAGTCCAACGAAGGCCTTTCAGATATTCCCAACGGCTTTACCGCCGAAGAGATCCTGATGCATCATTATTGTCTTTTCCGCGCACTATTCGAGTTGGCTTGGAGAAAATAAGCAAAAGAGCTGTACCTTTCGGTACAGCTCTTTTTTGTTACATGGCTAAAAGATGATCACCGATCTTTTTGACGAAGAGCAAAAACTCATGCATGATCGGGCCTTCCTTATGGCCGTAACCCAGTTCATAAGTAAAGTTTCCGGCATATCCGTTCTCTTTCATGAAGCGGATATATTTCTCCCACTCCAGATCACCCAGGAAAGGCGGCAGATGCAGATCTTTCCCGTAGTAATTATCATGCACATGGGTACAGGTAATATGCGGGAAGAGGGCTTTGAATGCCTCAAAAGCACCGTCATCACCGAAGGAAAGTCTGCCGTGACCGAAATCCCAGCAGCAGCTGACCCCTTCACCGAACCGTTCGATCAGCATC
>JAFQND010000224.1 GCA_017396055.1 Oscillospiraceae bacterium | reverse complement strand
GTGCCTGCAGACCGGCGGGTTTTCCTCCGAATCCTTCGGCGATCTCAATGGCGGGCAGTTCGGCAAAGGTTTTGCCGAAGCGGGGTCTCGACCAGAAGGCCGAATGCAGCTCGATACCCATCCAGGATACGATCTCTTTTTCCGGCAAAAAGCTGAGCCGGACAGCAAAATCAGGATCAAAACCGCTTTCACACAGGGCTGAGATGCGGCAGAGGCTGATACCGTCAGCCCTTGTCTCCGGAGCAAATTTTACCTGACCGCCCGAACAGGCGGCATCGATGATCTTGAGCATATCTTATTCCTCCATACAGGCACTGACGATGGCTTCGTTATACATGGCTCTGAATTCTTCCGGCAGGTCGCAGTGTCCATGTTCGGGTACAGCGTGATACTGCACGGGGCATGGCAGTGCCTTTACAAAACGGTCACTGTGCATCTGTTTGTTGACGGCTTTGTCTTCTTCACAGTGGAAGATCGTATACAGTACACCGGGCATTTTTCCCGCCTCTGCCAGATGGAGCGGCGAAGCCGAGCGCAGTGCTTTCTCCAGCGAGCAGTCATATTCTCCGAAAGCGCTGTAAAGGGTGCGGGGCAGGTCGGGACGCTCGGTGAAATGATAGGGCAGGTCGCATACGGGACAGTTGGTGATACAGGCTTTTGGGGTCCGCTTTGCATAAGCGGTGTAGACAAGAGCCGACTGACCGCCCATGCTGCCGCCGGTGGAGATAACGGGGATATTTTCGGGAAGGGCATATTCCACCATGACAACGTCGATCAGCTCATCGGCATAAGCGACCGCCTGACGGTTCATCCATGACCAGGGATTGGTATACGGGATGATCAGAATGATCCCCTTTTCAGCCAGAAAAACTCCCAGTTCGGTATCTTCGTCGAACATGCTCTGTCCGCCCAGTCCGAAGAAGGAAAGGGCGATGCCGCGGATGGGTTTTCGGCAGATCTTATCGTTGGAATAGGCAAAATTGCGCAGGGTGGGATAGGTGATGAGCTTTTCCATTACAGAACGCTCCCTTTCATTTGGTCATATCGGTAGGTCTCGCCCAGCATGGGATATTTCGCGCCTGCCAGCTCGTTATAGGGCAGCAGCTCGTGCTCCGAATCGCCGATGATGGCTTTGATCGCCGCGAGGTTTTCCTCTGTGTCGGTGATGCCGGGAATGAGCGGGGTGCGGAAGATATGTGCTTTGCCGCTTTCTTTGAGCCAGGCGGCGTTTTCGAGGATCCATCTGTTGCTGACGCCGGTGTATTTTCTGTGCAGTTCTTCGTCGGCGAGTTTCAGGTCCATGATGACAAGATCGGTTTTTCCGGCGATCTCCCGGAAGATTTCGGGTCTTGCATAGCCGCAGGTCTCGATGGCGGTGTGGATGTCTGCTTCTCTTAAGCGGTCCAGCATCTTTGCAAGAAATTCCGGCTGCATCAGCGGCTCACCGCCCGAAAAGGTGATGCCGCCCTCGCTTTCGCGGAGGAAACCAGCATCTTTCATCAGCCGGTCAAACAGTTCGTCACAGGTCATCTCTCTGCCGCAGACGCTGATGAGGGCATCGGGACAGGCATAGATACAGCGTCCGAAGGGCTGACACTCTTCGTGAGAGCAGGAAACAGCACAGCTTCCGCATTTTTTGCAGCTGCTTTCTTTGGTCATCAGCTGCAGCTTCGGCGAGAGCCCTTCCGGATTATGACACCAGACACACCTGAGGGGACAGCCCTTGAAAAAGACGGTGGTGCGCACACCCGGCCCGTCATGAAGGGCAAATTCCTTGATATCAAAGATGACGCCGGTATGGAAGATAACGTTGGTCACAGCACATACTCCTGACGGCGGAGGACCTGATCCTGATAACATTTGTCCAGCTCGACAAAATAGGCGCTCCAGCCCCAGACGCGCACGATAAGGTGGGGATATTTTTCGGGATGTTCCTGTGCGTCCAGAAGGGTGTCGCGGCTGACGGCGTTCAGCTGCAGCTGATGGCCGCCCTTGCGGATAAAGTAGCGAACCAGATGGGCGACTTTGTCGACACCGTCGGGGGCATCAAACATCTTCTGCTGGAATTCCAGCGTCAGGGGACCGCCGTTGACCGTTTCGGTCAGGTCGGGCGAGGTGAAGGAGTCGACGATGGAAACGGGACCGTCCAGTTTCGAGAAGAGAGAAGCAGAGTAGTTGGTGCCGAGGGGTTCGCCTTTGCGGCGTCCGTCGGGCGAAGCTCCCAGTTCGTCCGAATGCCAGAGATAGTACATGGCGGTGCCGGTGCCGGCGCGGTAACAGCCGCCGCGGCAGTTTTTCCTTCCCTCCAGAAGAGAAGCGAAGGTATGCAGCAGTTTCTTTGCCCATTTTTCGGGCGCACCGGTATTCTGTCCCATTTTGGGCGCGCGGTTTCTGAGCAGGCTCAGAAGCTCGGTGTCTTCCCGGTAGTCATTTTCCACAGCGGCGAGATATTCTTCAGCAGTGCGGAGTTTTTCGGTAAAGAGGTATTTTTCCACGGCGGCAAGGGCATCGGCTGCGCAGGCAACGCCGGTGCCGTGGAAGCCGAAGTTATTGTATCTGCCGCCCCTGGAGATGTCTTCGCTGTCGGCGAGAAGGTCCATGAAAGGCGCGGGAATAAACCAGACATCGCCGATGGCGGCGGTCATTTCGTCCAGTTCGGCTTTGATGACAGCTTCAACTTCAGCCCAGAAATCTTCCATCGTTTCACAGAAAGTGATTTTTTTGAATGCTTTGTCAATGACTTTCGGGAAGGAGAGTGCGCCGATATTGGCAATATCGGCACCGGTCCTCGGAATGATGAATTCCCAGCAGGCGGCGACGGCATAATTGACTGCGTCTTCATGGGCATAGCCCAGTTTTTCGAGGCCGGGAATGACGATATCGTCGTTGGAATACTGGGGGAAGCCCAGGCCTGCGGCAGTCAGTCGGCTGCCCTCTTTGAACACCTCGAGAGGAGTGTCTTTGCTGACTCTGAGATTGATCTTCGGGTCGATGAGCCTGATCTCGCCGCTGGCTCTGAGACAGAGCACCGACAGGTCGCTGTAGACAGAGTTTCCGTCCTTGTCAATGCCGCCCAGCATCATGCTCTGGCCGTTGTCACCCTGCTGAATACCGGGGTAGAGGTCGCTGTCGATATTACAGTCAAGGAAGAAATCACAGATGAGCTCATAGGCTTCTTCCCGGGTCAGAGTGCCGGCCTGGATGTCCCGTTCAAAATAGGGCTTCATGTACAGATCAAATCTGCCGAGGGTATTGTGATATTCGCCCTCTGCCCAGACAGACCAGTGCAGGATACGCAGCATCTGAAGCGCTTCGCGGAAGGTGCGGGCGCCGTAAGCGGGCACGTGGGCGAGAACATCCGCCATGGCGGTGTCGCCGGCTTTCAGAGCGGCTTCGCGGTAGCGGGCAGCCAGTCCGATCAGTGCGTCGATCTCTTTCGCGGTGCAGGGGTCGGCGGTTTCCTTCGCCTTCAGAAGACCGGTGCCCATGACGGTGGCATAGTCGGGGCTCAGGTTCGAGAGATATCCCAGCTCATGGATATGATGTTTTGCTCGGATATCGGTCCATTCCTCTTCGGTCAGCACGTCCGGAAGATTTTTTACCGTCCGGATAAAAGCGAGCTTCTGTCCCGGCAGAAGACAGGGATCTTCCTGTTCACAGAGTTTCACAAAGCGGTCAGCCATCCGCTCGCGGGGAGTGAGTCCGGCTTTTTTCCAGGCGGCCGCATCGGGACCGCAGTAGTCTTTCCGCCAGATATGGTGGTGTTTTCCGGTGATGAAAGCATAGAGTTCTTTATTCATAACATATCCTCCTGAAGGGTACGAACGGCACATATGATCTGCCTTTATTGTATCTTTTCCGAAGACGGTTGTCAACAAAAAGAGGAGCCGAAAATATCGGCTCCCCGGGAAAATTTACTTCAGTTTCAATGCAGCTTTTTCGGCGGGCAGACAGGCCTTATACCGCTCGATATAGGCTTTGAATCCTTCCGCGTCGACAGGATCTGGGGTGAGGGTCTCGCCCTTGGAGCCCGCAAAGATCTCTTTGTTCAGATATTCGCCCAGCGAAGCGAAGGTTTTTCTGCCGGCAATATAGGAAGCCAGCAGAGCCATGCCCCAGGGGCCGCCTTCTCCGGCGGTCTCCATGACGGCGATGGGAGTGTTCAGCGCACCGGAGAGCATCTTCTGTCCGACTCCTTTTGTCTTGAAGAAGCCGCCGTGGCCATAGAGGGTATCCAATTCGACACCCTCCTCCATCAGGATATCCATACCGATCTTCAGACTTGCCAGAGCGGAATAGAGCTGAGCACGGGAGAAGTTGCCGAAGCTGAAATCGCTGTCAGGGGTGCGGACCAGCAGAGGCCTGCCTTCTTCCATGCCGGTGATATGCTCACCCGAGACATAGTTGAAGTTTACGACACCGCCGCAGTCGGCTTCGCCTTTCAGAGCGCTCCTGAACATGGCAGTCAGCACTTCCGGCATGGTGGCGGTAACGCCCAGTGCGGAAGCAAATTCCATCAGCATGTTTGCCCAGGCATTGATATCAGAGGTGCAGTTGTTGCAGTGGACCATGGCTACGGGGTCACCGGAGGGCGTGGTGACCATATCGATCTCGGTGTGCAGCTTTTTGAGCGGACGTTCCAGCACTGCCATGGCAAAGATCGAGGTACCGGCAGAAACGTTTCCGGTACGGGGGAGAACACTGTTGGTGGCGACCATACCGGTTCCGGCATCGCCTTCGGGCGGGCAGAAAACAGCACCGTCAAAGAAAACATCGTCAGGGCAGAGAAGTTTTGCACCATCGGGGGTCAGCTTGCCTGCTTCTTCGCCGGCGGAAAGCACCTTCGGCAGCAGGGAACGCAGCGGTTTATGGAAGCCTTTTTCAGCGGCAGCCTTGTCGAAGATGGCAAGCATCCGCTCGTCGTAATCGCCGGTGGCGCTGTCGATGGGGAACATGCCGGAGGCTTCGCCCACACCCATGACTTTCTGACCGGTCAGTTTCCAGTGGACATAGCCGGCAAGAGTGGTCAGATGATCGATCTCCTTGACATGGGGCTCACCGTTCAGGATCGCCTGCCAGAGGTGGGCGACCGACCAGCGCTGAGGGATATTGAAACCGAATTTTTCGGTCAGGTCAGCTGCGGCTTCCTCGGTGATGGTGTTGCGCCAGGTGCGGAAGGGGGCCAGCAGGTTGCCGTCTTTATCAAAGGCGAGATAGCCGTGCATCATGCCGGAGATGCCTATCAGGGCGGCACCGGTCAGGGGAATACCAAATTTTTCCTGTACATCTTTTTTCAGGTCGGCGACACAGGCCTGCAGGCCTGTCCATACTTCGTCGATATGATAGGTCCAGATACCGTTTTCCAGTCTGTTTTCCCATTCACAGCTGCCCGAGGCAATGGGGGCATAGCTCTCGTCGATGAGTACAGCCTTGATACGGGTGGAGCCCAGCTCGATACCCAGACAGGTATGTCCCATACGGACGGCGTCTTTTCCGAATTCTTTTTTCATGGAAAGCTCTCCTTTGCGGCGTGGTCTATAGTTTCATGATATCGGTTTTCGGAGCGAAAGTCAAGAAAAACCACCGTCTTGACAGGGAAAACCTGCTGTGATAAAGTAGTGGCATGACCTGCCGCAGAAAGGAGAAGATCCCCGTATGAATATCCAGATCTTCGGAAGCTCCAAATGCTTCGACACCAAAAAAGCCGAACGCTGGTTCAAAGAGCGAAAGATCCCCTATCAGCTGATCGACCTGCCCAAAAAGGGCATGAGCCCCGGCGAGCTGAAGGCGGTCAGTGCTGCGGTCGGCGGCATCGATGAACTGATCAACTGGGATGCAAAATCTTCCGTCGTTGAACTGATGCGCTATCTTCTGCCCGATGCCAAGACCGAAAAGCTGCTGGAAAATCCCAAACTGTTCAAAACACCCGTCGTCCGCAACGGAAAACAGGCAACCCTCGGCTATCAGCCGGAGACCTGGGCAGGTTGGAAATAAAGCGAAACTCCTGTCCTTTTTCAGGGACAGGAGTTATTTCGTATCAGAGTGCTGCGATCCATTCCCGGGTGACATCCACCGCATGAAGACCGAGGTCGGCAATACAGTTGGAACAGAGGACCATTCCTTCGATCTCACCGGCTTCGAATTTTTCGCGTACAAATTCCAACTGACGGATCATGACCTCATCAGACAGCGGTTTTCTGCCGCCGTAGTCATACATATAAACGCCCAGCATCATCCGGCCGCCGCCGGTGATCTCACGGATACGGGCATAGTTTTCGGCCTGTGCGGCCAGATTGTCGCCATACCAGGTCCAGAAGGTGGTCAGGTCAAACTCTCTTGCTCTGGTTTCAATGGGTTTGCAGAGATCACGTTCATAGATGACTGACCAGAGCTCGACTTTTCGCTCTGCGTCGGTGTGAAGCCTTGCTTTCAGCTTTTTCAGTTCTTCGGGCGGAAAGAGCACCATTCTTTTTTCGCTGATGAAATCGTCCATGATAGCGGAGCAGACACGGCTGTCCCGTTTTGCGATGTGAAGAATATCCTCAAGGTCGTTGTCCATAAGGTCGCCGGCACCCACCAGCGACAGACAGAGCTTCTTTGCTTTTTCCGGCAGACCCATCTCGTCAACGAAAGAACGGCCTGCGTCCGTCTGCATCTTGACTCTGCAGACATTGGAGATGCCGAAGAAATCAAGTCCCTCCTCCGGAGTCATCCGGTTGACACCCGGCAGAAGATAGGTGTTTCCGCTGTGATGATGGCTTCCGGGAGTCTGTCCCCAAAGCCAGATGTGATCCTTCAGATTCTTCATGGTAAGCCCTTTCTCAGTCATTAAGACGATCAAATTTTTCTGCGTGCTCCAGGATCTTCTGATAGGTCTCCTCGCTGAGATAATGCTCGATCTTACAGGCATCCGCAGCGGCGGTCTCTTCACTGACTCCCAGCAGAACAAAGAGCTTTGTCAGCACCCGGTGACGCTCGTAAATGCGCAGTGCGATCTCCATGCCGGCGGGGAGAAGGGTGATCAGACCTTCGGGGTCCATTTCGATATATCCACCCTCACGCAGCTTTTTCATGGCGATGCTGACACTGGGTTTCGACACGCCGAGGTCATTGGCAATATCGATGGAACGTACCGAGCCGGATTTGTTCTTCAGCGACAGGATGGTTTCGAGATAGTTTTCGGCAGATTCATAAATGGACATCAGCAGTTCCCTCCTTTGACGGGCAGTCACTATAATATAGTTTACCATAATTCCGCGTTTTTGGCAACAGTCAAAGCCTGCGGATAAAAAAGAGCGGCCCGCCGGTAAACGCGAGCCGCTTTTCAGTTATTGTTCGGGGCCGGAGCCGCTGCAGCCGCTGCAGTTTCCGCCGCATCCGCCTTTGGAGCCGCAGGTCTTGCTGTGGGGGCAGCCGATGCACTTTGCACCGCGCTTTTTCTCTCTGATGATATAAGCGACGGCAGCGCCGACGATCACCAGAAGGATCAGGATAACGATGATATCGGTCATGTCGATCACCTCAATATGTAGATTGGTTTATTTTTTTGCGGTTTTCAGTTCCGCGTCGGTCTTTCTGATCAGTGCGATGACGACAGCAGCTGCTGCTGCGACAGCGATCAGACCGGCGAAGAATCCTTTTGCCAGAACGCCCTCGGTGAGGAGAGTGCCGACCTGGAACACCAGATAACCCACGGTGAAGCCCACAGCAAGCTGCAGACCGATACCGCCCCAGAGCCATTTGGCACTCTTCATTTCGGAGTTCATGGCGCCGATGGCAGCGAAGCAGGGGGGAGTGAACAGGTTGAACATCAGGTGAGCAAGGGCAGCGGCTTTGCTGATGGCGAAAGCAGCGGCGACTTCGGTGCCGGCACCTTCCATCAGAGCCAGTTCTTCGGTGTCGATCAGATTTTCAAGGCCGACAAAGCAGACAGCCAGAGTGCCGACGACGTTTTCTTTTGCGATGAAGCCGGTGACGGCTGCTGCGGCAAGCTGCCAGCTCAGAACACCGACCACGGGGAAGAGGATATAGGCAAAGGGACCGGCGATGGAAGCAAGGATGGAGGTGTCTGCCGACTCGGCAAGCTTGAAGCTCCAGTCAAAGGACTGCATGATCTGAACGACGGTGTTGCAGACCAGAATGATGGTGGCTGCCTTGACGACATAAGCCCAGCCGCGGCTGCACATGGATTTGAAAGCGCCCCAGAGGGTGGGGAATTTATACTCGGGCAGCTCGATGATGAAGAAGGATTTTTTGACTTTGTATCCGGCGATGCGGTTGACCAGCAGAGCGCACAGGAAGATCAGCACGATACCGGTCGCATACATGGCAAAGCTGACCCAGCCGGCATCGTCGAAGAAGGCACCGGCGAACAGTGCGATGACAGGAATTTTTGCACCGCAGGGCATGAAGGGGGTCAGCATGGCGGTGGCACGGCGTTCACGCTCGTTGCGGATGGTGCGGGAAGCCATGACGCCGGGAATGGCACAGCCGATGCCGATGACAAAGGGGATAACGGATTTGCCGGACAGACCGACTTTTTTGAAGATGGGGTCCAGCACTACAGAAGCACGGGACATATAGCCTCAGTCTTCCAGCAGGGCGATGAAGAAGTACATGACCATGACCAGGGGCAGGAAGCCGACAACTGCGCCTACGCCGCCGATG
>JAFQND010000223.1 GCA_017396055.1 Oscillospiraceae bacterium | reverse complement strand
TGACCGTTCCTTCCTCATCCACCGAACGGTAGGGAAAGTCGATGACAACAAAGGTCTGATCGCCTTCCTGTTCGATACGGGAGGTCTCTTCTTCGTCCAGAGAGGAGGTGACGAAACTGGGGTCCAGTCCCAGGTCATGGATCAGATATTCAGTCTCCTGAACGGAAGGCGCCAGCACACGGATCCAGCAGCCGGACTGTTCTTCGGGGATCTGCAGCATCTGGCCATCCAGCGTTTTATAAAATCTCAGCATAAAATCACCAACGGGAAATCAGCCTTCAGAGTCGGTTTTCTCCTCCTGAAGGGCGGGATGTTCGGAAAGATCGATGGGCAGGTCGCCCTGTACGCCCTCGGTGCTGTCCGATTTGAAGAGCACCTTGACCGTCTGAAGCATCAGCTTCAGGTCGATCCAGATACTGTACTGTTCGATGTAGATCAGGTCAAGGATCAGCTTGTCCTTGGGCGTGGTATTGTATTTGCCTCTGATCTGGGCGAGGCCGGTGAGGCCCGCCTTGACCTTCAGGCGGTATTTGAATTCGGGAAGTACTTCCACATAGCGCTCGGTGATCTCCACCTGTTCGGGGCGGGGACCGACGATACTCATGTCGCCCTTCAGGATATTGAGGAACTGGGGAAGCTCGTCCAGACGGGTCTTGCGAAGGATGTTGCCGATACGGGTGATGCGGCTGTCGCCTTCTTTGACGAGGCCCTTTTTCTCTTTGTCGGCGTCGACGATCATGGTACGGAATTTGAGCACCTCAAAGACCTTGCCGTCTTTGGTCAGACGGGGCTGACGGAAGAAGACAGGACCGCCGTCCTCAAGCTTGATCAGGGCGGCTTCGATGAGCATGATGGGGCCTGCGATCAGCACGCCGATACCGGAAACGATCACATCCAGGATCCGCTTGGTCAGCTCCTGTTCAAAGGTCAGACCGGAAACGCGGGATTCCAGAACGGTCACGTCGTCCAGGATCACATGGCGGGAATGACGGGTGACGATGTCGCTCAGCTCGGGGGTGATATAGGTCACCTTGCTGTGCTTATAGCAGTATTCCACCAGAGTCTTTTTGGCTTCGCCCTCCACCGAATAAAGGAAGACGCGGTCGCTGTCCCGGATAAACTGCTTGAGGTTTTCGTCCTCCAGCGAAACGATATCGGTGATGCGGTACTGCTTTTTATACTTGCCGATCTTGGAAACAAAGGGAGCAAGTCCCTCTTTTCCGCCATAGACAACGATGACGTTGGCGGGGGGATTGACCTGAAAATAGAGATAATTTCCCAGATAGCCGAACAGAACGATGGTCACCAGCTGAAGGATCACAACGCCCACCATGGTAAAGAAATCCTGGGTGAGGGTCGCGCGCTGTTCATAGTTGATCAGCATGATGGAGATCTGAAAATAGGTGATCACATCGGTGATGCCGATGGCGATAAAGCTGGAATAGATGATCTCTTTGGTCTTTTTGATACCGATGGGAAAACCGCCGTAGATCTTGATCAGACAGATACCGACGATAATAAAGGTGGACATGGAAATGGCTGCCGTGCGGGAAGCCCGCCACAGCTCATGCTCGGTAAAACCGAACAGGCCGAAAAAGATGGCAAAAAGAACCGCCATCAGCAACGCCTTAAAGCCAACCAGGCAGGTGCGCTGCATTTTCTGTGCTAACTGTTTTACCATAAGAAATGGACCCTCCCAGTATCAGGATAAACGCCGTCTGAAACAGCCGGCAGGAACTGATCTTTCTTATCATTATACCACATACAACGGCAAAATACCATAAACAAATTATGTCGGTTTATGCGGCTGTCACGCTTCGGCGGGTTCTTCCCCGTTTTCAGCGGGTTCTTCGGCCGATTTCTCTTCGGCGGCTGCCTCACCGGCGGGAACGTCGTCCGGCATCGCGTCAGATCCGGGCTGTTCTTCCAAAGCTTCTTTTTCTTCAGGTTCTTCCGCCTCCGGCTCCTCCACAGGGGGCATGCCGGCCAGCTCGCGGACAAAGGCGATACAGTTTTTGTCGGCGTTGAAGGTCTTCTCCCAGCGGGCAAAGGCCTTTTCGGATTTTTCATAGAAGGGCTCGCGGTTGATGCCGCAGAGCAGTTCCAGAAGGCGCGAGAGCTGTTCGGCAGTGGGGTCGGCGGGCATCAGCATGGCACAGTCACTGTCCAGCACATCGGTGACGCCGTCCACGGCGGTGGCACAGACGAAAACATGGTTTGCCATGGCTTCCAGCATCGAGGCAGGCACGCTCTCCGACCGGCTGACGCTGAACAAGACGTCCGCGGGGGTCTCGGCATACCAGCGATAGCGTTCTCTCTGGCTCATTCTGCCCACAAAGCGATAGCGGATACCGGGTTTGCTGCCCAGCTTTTCTCTGGCGAGCGAGAGGATGCGCTCACGGTCGGTGCCGTCGCCGATATGGACCCATTCGATACAGCCGTGTTCCACGCCGGCGATACCTTCGATCAGCAGGTCGAGGCGCTTGTCCTTTTCGATGGGCGAACAGGTCACCAGTCTGAGCAGGAACTCATCCGATGCGGGGGGCTGTTTTTTCAGCGGACCGGGTACGCCCAGCGGTGCCATCCGGAGCTTCTGGAGCATCTCGGAGGTCTCACCCCGGCAGAATTCCTTCGCATAGGTCATGCGGCGGTCTTCGCTGGTAAAATAGAGGGCATCCACAGCGTCGTTCACGATGTGATTGAGGGTATCGCGGCGCTCGCCCGTGACGGGGTCGGCCATATTTGCCCGGTGGCAGCGGGCAACGACCTTGATATCGTCGCTGTAGACCTTCAGACAGCAGAGGCCGTAAAGGGATGCGTTCATGTTGGCGCTGTAGATGGTCAGCGGCCGCTCATCCTGGAAGATATCCAGCGTGCGGACATAATTGTACAAACGGCGGCTCTCGGTCAGGGCATCGAGGGTGTTCTTTCTGAACTCGGCGTTCAGTCTTCCCTGTTTTCTTGCCCACTGACATTCCTCAAAGAAGCCGCGGCTGAACATGCTCTGTACCCGCGCGACGATGCGTCTGAGGCCTCTGGTGTGCTCGGCGGGACGGGAGAAGGTGACCCCCCTCGGCAGGGCGCGGGTCATGAGCCGATCGGTGTCGGTGGTGATGACATGGACATTATACAGTCTGGTCAGATATTCGATCTCCGATTCCAGAAAAGCTTCCTGAAATCCACAGGGATAGTGTTCGGTGACCAGAAGAAGGTTTTGCTGTTTGGGCATAAAGAAAACTCCTTTATTCAAGGCGTATGAAAAGACAGTCCCCTGCAGGACGTCATAGCTGCATCTGCCGGATATTTTACAGTTTATTGTACCATAATTCGCCGCCGAATAAAAGATGTTCGCAGAAATTTCACATAGAAAAAGGCAGAAAGCCGAAACTTTCTGCCCTTTGAGCGATTATTTTACGGCGCCGATGTCGGTGCGGTAGTGGACATCGGTAAAGCCGATCTTTTTCACGGCTTCATAGCTCTTTGCAAGAGCTTCCTCACGGGTGGCGCCCAGGGCGGTGACGCCCAGAACGCGGCCGCCGGAGGTGAGGAATTTGCCGTCGACCAGTTTGGTGCCGGCATGATAGACGATAACGCCTTCAGCCTGACCTTCTGCGTCGAGACCGCTGATCTCATAGCCGGTCTGGTACTTTTTGGGATAGCCGCCGGAAGCCATGATGACACAGGCTGCGTGCTCGTCGGAGAACTTGACATCCACATCGGCAAGACGGCCGGCGTAAATTGCCTCCATGATCTCGAACAGGTCGGTCTTCAGAAGGGGCAGGACGACCTGAGTCTCGGGGTCGCCGAAGCGGCAGTTGTACTCGATGACCTTGGGGCCTTTTTTGGTGATCATCAGACCGAAATAGAGGCAGCCCTTGAAGGTGCGGCCTTCTTTTTTCATGGCCTCGATGGTGGGCAGGAAGATGGTCTTCATGCACTCTTCGGCGATATCGGCGGTGTAATAGGGGTTGGGGGCGATGGTGCCCATGCCGCCGGTGTTCAGGCCCTGGTCGTTGTCCAGAGCGCGCTTGTGGTCCTTGGAGGAGATCATGGGAACGACAACATTGCCGTCGGTGAAGGAGAGAACGGAAACTTCGGGGCCCTCGAGGAATTCCTCGATGACGACATGGCTGCCGGAGGCGCCGAAGATCTTATCGCTCATCATCGAATGGACAGCTTCGACAGCTTCTGCTTCGTCTTTGGCGATGATGACGCCCTTGCCCAGAGCCAGACCGTCGGCCTTGATGACGGCGGGATAGGAATTCTGTGATTTCAGGTAAGCGACAGCTTCTTCCTCGTTGTCAAAGGTCTCATAGGCAGCGGTGGGAATGCCGTATTTCTTCATCAGGTTTTTGGAGAAGACCTTGCTTCCCTCGATGATGGCAGCGGCTTTATTGGGACCGAAGGTGGGGATGCCGGCTTCTTCGAAGGCATCGACCATACCCAGCACCAGG
>JAFQND010000222.1 GCA_017396055.1 Oscillospiraceae bacterium | reverse complement strand
CTCTTTTCCCTGTACTGCTTTTGTATCTCATCTGTATGAGTGACCGCTTTCTGCCGGAAAAGAGAGAAGAGTAAATGAAAAGGTTCCTCTTGAAAAAGAGGAACCTTTTTGAGTTACAGTGTAAGCAATGCTTTTTATACGGTGGTGACAAGCAGTTTTCCGCTGCCTTTTACAGTATAAGAACCGGTACCGGCGGGAACAAAGACGCTGTCGCCGGGCTTCAGCACCATCTCTTCGCCGTCACAGAAAAGAACAGCCTCTTCGGTCAGATTGAGAACGCTGCGGAAAGAAGTTTCGTCTGCGTTATCGGTGAAGGTGTCCTTCAGCGTGATCTCGCGGACCGTGAAATACTCACAGGATGCCAGCAGAGACTCGATATAACCATCCTTTTCAATGGTTTCGCCCTGCGGACCGACAGGACGTCTGGGAGGACAGCGGTCGGTGACTTCCAACGCTTTTTCGATGTGCAGAGGGCGGGGTTTGCCGTCTGCACCGATGCGGCCGTAGTCATAGACGCGGTAGGTGGAATTGGAATTCTGCTGGATCTCGGCGATCAGGATCCCCTTGCCGATACCGTGCAGTGTTCCGGCGGGAATAAAGAAAGTGTCGCCTTTGTGGACGGGAACGAAATTGAGCACTTCGTCCAGTGTGCTGTCGGCAAGACGCCGGCGGAATTCGGCTTCGCCCAGTTCCCGGTTAAAACCATAGATCAGCGTAGAGCCCGGCTCTGCATCCAGTACATACCAGATCTCGGTCTTGCCGTATTCTCCTTCCACCCGTTTGGCATAGTCATCGGTGGGATGTACCTGTACCGAAAGATTGTCTTTCGCATCGATAAACTTGACCAGAATAGGAAAGTCGGCAAATTTTTCACAGTCGGTGCCGGTCAGAGCGGGCTGCTTTTCGATGATCTCTCTGAGAGTCAATCCGGCGAATACACCGTCAGCCGCTGTGGAGGGGCCATCTTTATGACAGGAGAGCTCCCAGCTTTCCGCTACAGGGTTCAGGTCGCATTTTTTACCGTACTCATCTCTCAGACGGGTGCCGCCCCAGAGATAATCTTTGAATGCGGGGGAAATCTTAAAAGGTCTCATGGCAGATCCTCCTTTTGATCAGTGGATGTAGACGGCAGCTTTCGGGCCTTCGATGACCACCGGCTGTTCCGAGCGGAAATGGGCCGCAAAGACGGTATTATCGGGGATACCAATCTTTTTCAGCGCACGGCGATTGAAGTAAAGGGCATCGTCATCGATTTTTTCGGGATCGGTCAGCGAAACGCGGACGAAGGCGAATCCGGGAGCACTGAAGCGGATGGAATCCACATACAGGCCGGGATCTTCAAAATACAGATCTACATAGACATCCACAGCCCGGCGGGCGGTGTTGATGACGGTAAAGTCACAGTTTTCGGTGGTCAGATCGGTGAAGAAGAAGGAGTGCGCACCGACGCGTTTCTGCTTTTCGGCGATATATTCCAAAAGCTGTTTTCTGGAACCGGGTCTGGGAGTATAGGGGAGAGGCAGCGTGATGTTGCCGGTGGAGCCGGTAAAGAACTCCTCCACATGCAGGTCATGGATCAGGGTGATGTTATCGGGTTTTACCAGATTCATGCGAGTATACATGTCTCTCTCATGTACCGATGCCATACAGACTTTCGGGTCAATGAGACGGTACTCTTCCGATCTGCCGCCATTGAAGCCGTGGTGAGGAACCTGAAGGATATCCGCCTTCAGATAGTTTCTGTATCGGGGGCCGAGCTTTGCATTGGCAAAATATCCGTCGGCGCACCAGAGAATGGTCTGACCGGCAATGGTCATTTTATTGATCAGCGAGAAGGGATTGGTCTCCTTTACAGGCGGTTCAAAGGTATCGTCGGGAGAAGAGAGCACTTCCATCCGTACATTGCCGAAGGTATAGACCTGACCGGAATGGGCACGGTAGACATCGGCACCGGTTTCTTTTACCAGAACTTCCAGCTTTTCCAGATTTTCGACTTCGCCATCCTGATTGAGCGGGAGAACTCTTTCCAGAGAAACAGGATCGGTGTCGGGGAAATTATAGATGAATTTTTCGATGATCACATCGTCTTTGTATACCGGCCAGAAGACCAGGAAGCAGCGATAATGGTCGATATGGGGATGGGTCATGATCCAGGCGGCGATACGGGGCTTTTCGTCGGGGCTCTGTTCCTTCAGAACAGCCATCAGCTTGTCTGCGTCGGGAGGGAAGGGCCAGCCGCCGTCGAAAATGATAAAGCGGCCGTCATCCATCCGCACGACATAGGAAAGGCCAAAGTCTTCCAGGTCGATCTGGGTAACGGCGGGAGTCACCCTCTTGGCACCGCTTTCGTCTCGGTAGCTGAGATAGGCAGAATCAGGTTCGGTTATGATGCGCATCTCACCGGTGCCGGGATAGAAGCTCACGTAGGCAGCATCGGCACCGTCGGTAAAGGTATAGAAGCTGCTGCTGTCAAAGCGGTGATTTTCTTTATACTGCCAACCGCAGTCTTTCATTTCTTCGATAAAGCGGGAAAAGGCTTCTTCTGTCACCTGTTCATAGCTTCTGACAAAGGTGCCTTTGCCTTCATGTTCGCAGTAAATGCTTTTTCCGTATTCTTTTTCCGGCAAATTTTTCATCATGATCCCTCTTTTCCTGATATACTGCTATTCTAACACATAAAACGGGCCCATGCAAGAAAACTCCTTTGGTGAAAAAAACAATTTTACCCATGTCTCTTTCATGTAAAGAGGCTATTTTCTATGTTGTTGAAAAAATCAGATAAAAAAGTGTTGCAAATTTATTATAGGCAAGGTATAATAAGGTCAGAAAAACGGGTTGATTCCCAAAACCCTGTTTTGAAAACCTGGCTCATATGAAAAGGGCTCTATTTTACAAGGAGGAAACACGATGATTTTTGACAAGGTAAAAGACATTCTGGTCGACCAGCTGGACTGCGAGGAAGATAAAGTAACTATGGACGCTTCCGTCACCGATGACCTGGGTGCCGATTCCCTGGATCTGGTAGATCTGGTCATGTCTCTGGAAGATGAGTTTGGCGTTGAGATCAACGATGATCAGGTCGAGACCATCAAGACTGTCGGTGATATCGTCAGATATATCGAAGATAACGAATAATTTTCCGGAGGACGGCACTTGCTGCCGTCCTTTTCCGTTTATGGAGCGTAACAGATATGAAAAAGATCCTTGGACTGATGATGAGTCTCATTCTGATCGCAGGATGCACAGCAGCCCCTTCCGAAAGCCGGCCCGAAAGCATCACGCCGTCCGAACCCGTCTCTGAGCTCACTTCTGCTCCTCCTTCTGAACCTTCTTCCGAACCTCTGCCCGAGTCTTCTTCCGTTCCTGATGTGCCTTCCGAAGAGGTTTATACCGGCATATTCGCGGAATATATGCCCCGCGCCAAAGAGATGGCCGCGGAGATGACCGTCGAGCGCAAACTGGCCCAGATCATCCTTTCG
>JAFQND010000221.1 GCA_017396055.1 Oscillospiraceae bacterium | reverse complement strand
GTATTTCGAGGAGCACGATGAAGACCCCGAAGCCAGAGACAACCGCCGTCTGCTTTATCATGTGATGATCCGGGCGGGATTTACCAATTACGACGGCGAGTGGTGGCATTTTGACTACGGTAACCCTCTCTGGGCTTCCCGCACCGGTAAAGAACCTTTTTACGGACTGGCACATCCGTAATACAGACAAACAGAAAAGCTCTCCCGAAAGGGAGAGCTTTTTTTATCCGTTCTGAATATTCAGATGGGGTCTGAGCGCGCCCGCCACTGCGTTGGCAGGCATGGTCTGCAGCCAGATCCGGCCGGGACCTTTGACAATGGTGTTGAACAATCCCTCGCCGCCGAACAGCGCGTTTTTGACACCGGGAACGGTGACGATATCCATTGTGCAGCTTTCGGTCATGGCTGCCAGATAACCGGTATCCACTATGATCGAATCGGCGGGACCGAGGTCATAACAGATTACATGTCCGTCGAACTCCACGAAAGCGGTGCCGCTGCCGCTGAGACGCTGCATGATAAAGCCTTCGCCGCCGAAAAGTCCCGCGCCCAGTTTTCTCTGGAAGAATACCGACAGGTCAACGCCTGCCTCCGCTGCCAGAAAACCGGATTTCTGTACGATCATTCCGCTGCCGGGAGTGATATGAAAAGGGGTGACGGTACCGGGAAAACTGGATGCAAAAGCGATCGTACCGTTTCCGCCCTGTGCGGTATACCGGTTCAGGAACAGCGATTCGCCGGCAAACATTCTTCCAAGGGCCCTGCCGATACCGCCGGCGGAAGTCTCCATTTTCATATTGGGACTCATCCAGCTCATAGAACCCCGTTCGGTGATCATTGTTTCGCCGGGCTGCAGCTCGCAGATTACCACAGGCAGGGGAGTGCCTTCGATTTTATACTGCATATCATTTATCCTTTCTGTCTTTGCGGGTAAAGTGATAGATCTTTCCGGTCAGGTGTTCACCCTTCAGGCGGATACGCTGCATCTGGCGGTCATAATATCCTGCCATCTGCTGCTGAAAATGTTTTTTGTGCTGATGATAGTCGTCCTTGAACTGTTCGCTCTCCTGATGGAACCGCTCCATATGCTCTTCGTAATAATCGGTCATCTGCTGAAGGAACTGTTCTTTTCTGGAGCGGTAATCTTCTCTGATCAGATGGACCTCTTTGAAGAATGCCCGGTCGAAGACGGGCTTTTCGTGCTTTCGTGTGCCGCGCTTTGCCACTTCCTCATAGCGGGCATAGGCTTTTTTCACAGCGTCATCCCACGAGACATACAGCTTGTCGGCGGCGTTCTGACCGACTTTTTTCAGCATCTCCCGGTCGGCACAGGCTCTCAGCAGTGCTTTGCCCATGGATTCTCCGTTCTCTTCGATGAGAATACCGGTGTCGCCGTCGATGACACCCTCCGCAGCACAACTTCCCCTGATGAGGATACTGCCGCAGGAACAGGCCGCCGCCTCGCGGACAACGATGCCGTTGGTGTCATAGGTCGAGGGGAAGAGAAAGAGGTCGGCTCTTGAAAAATAGGTCCTCAGAAGCTCTCTGTCCCGGATGGCGCCGGTAAAGATACAATCGTCGGCAATGCCGATCTCTTTGACATATTCCATCATTTCTTCCCGGTCATGGCCGTCGCCCACCAGGATCATTTTAAACTTTGCGCCGCGGTCTTTAGCATATTTCAGACCGTCCAGCGAGATCTTCACGCCCTTGTACCACATCATCCGGCCGACAAACAGAAACACGGGGACATCGTCGTGAAGGCCATGCTTTTCACTCAGCGCAGCGATCTCTTCGTCGGTGGAGCGGCCTTTTTTAAAGTCGGTGCCGTTTTCCATGACGAGGTATTCTCCGGTATAGCCAAGGCTTCTCAGGTTTTCGCCGGCACCTTCGCTGACCACCCAGACCTCATCGCAGGCGTTGATGTTGTTCATCAGAAACCTGATCGAAACGCTTCGCATGGGGCTGAAAGCCACCCGCTTTTCGATGTCATAGTCAAATTTTGTATGATAGGTAAAGACGATGGGCGCGCCGGTAAAGAACCGCAGCACTCTCGCCAGCACGGTCGAGATGAAGGGACAATGGGAATGGATCACATCGATATGCATTTTTCTCAGC
>JAFQND010000220.1 GCA_017396055.1 Oscillospiraceae bacterium | reverse complement strand
GGCCCAGATCATCCTTTCGTCTACCTTTGCTGCCGGAGATGATCCCGTCGGTCAGGTCGAACAGGATCAGCCGGGCGGTTATGTTCTTTTCCGCCATGACTTTGAAAATCTCAACTCCGATCAGATAAAGGCAAAAATTGCGGCCATGCAGGCTGCAAGCGATATTCCCATGATCATGTCGGTGGATGAAGAAGGCGGTTCTGTTGTCCGTATCAGCTCAAACCCGCTTTTGAGAAGCGAACGCTTCCCCAGCCAGGCAAAACTGTATTCCGCCGGCCCCGAAGCGGTGGAGGCAGGCTTTACGGAGCGGTCTGAGCTGCTTTTGGAGCTGGGATGTAATGTCATGCTTGCACCTGTCGCCGATGTTTCTGTCGATGCCAATGATTATATCTATGACCGTACTGTCGGTCTGCCCGCCCGGGAGACCGCTGATTTTGTGTCTCAGGCCGTCAGTGCGGCCGGTAAAGCAGGCTGCGGCACCGTGCTCAAGCATTTCCCCGGATACGGCAATAACATCAATACCCACACGGATGTCTCCATCGACGAGAGAATGTACGAGACTTTCCTTGAGTCGGACTTTCTTCCTTTCCAGGCGGGATTTGATGCGGGCTGTGCCGCTGTCATGGTTTCTCATAACATTGTCATCTCGATGGATGCTGATCTTCCAGCATCTCTTTCTCCCGAGATCGTCAGAATACTCAGAGAAGAGCTGGACTTCACGGGTGTCATCATGACCGACGACATGGGAATGGATGCCATCCGTCTTCACACCGGCAATGAAGAACCGGTCGTGCTGGCTGTACAGGCCGGCAGCGATATTCTGCTCAGCCAGGATTTCACCGGCACCCACGCTGCTCTGACCGCAGCTTACGGGGAAGGAAAGATCACGCCTGAGCGTCTTGATGAAGCGGTAGTCAATGTTCTGTGCTGGAAGATGCACCTTGGTATTCTCGAATAAATAGCAGTAAAAATGCCCCGGAGCTTTTGCTCCGGGGCATTTTGTCATGAGACCGCTGTATCAGCAGCCACAGCCGCAATCGTTGTTGCAGCCGCAGTTATTACCGCAGCCGCAGGAGGGAACGGTGACAGCGTTGTTTGCGCAGCCGCCCCAGCCGCCGCAGCAGATGAGGAGCAGAACGATGATGATGATCCAGCTGCAGTTGTTGTTGCCAAAGCAATTCATAAATGATTGCCTCCTTCTTTTGTGATGTACGACATACTATGAAGAAGACGGCAAAGCGGTTACTCTTTCTTTAGTCGGAAAAATCTTCTCTCAGTTCATCGGCCAGTTTCTTGAGGATCCTTTTCTCCAGCCGTGAAATATAAGATTGCGAGATACCGATCAGTTCCGATACCTCTTTTTGTGTATGCTCCCGTTTTCCGTTGAGCCCGAACCGCAGTTCCATGATGTTCTGTTCTCTGCTGCTCAGCCGCGCCACTGCCTGGCGCAGCGCTTCGTGCTCCGCTTCTGTTTCCATTTCTTTTCGGATGCAGTCTTCTTCTGTCCCCAGTACATCGGATAACAGCAGCTCGTTTCCGTCCCAGTCGGTATTGAGCGGCTCGTCGAAGGATACTTCCGCCTTCAGTTTTGCCGTCTTTCTCAGGTGCATCAGAATCTCGTTTTCGATACACCGGGAGGCATATGTAGCCAGCTTGATTTTCTTATCCGGAGAAAAAGTGCCCACTGCCTTGATCAGCCCGATGGTTCCGATGGAGATCAGGTCTTCGATATCGGGACCCGCTGACTCAAATTTCCGGGCGATATAAACGACCAGCCGCAGATTTCTGGTGATCAACAGTTCCCGTGCCCTTGCGGGGTCCTGTGAGAGCATTTCCAGTACCACCGGCTCTTCCTCTTTGGATAGGGGAGGCGGAAGAGTCTGTATGCCGTTGATGTAATCCAGCCGATTCTCGTCTGTCTTTCGCAGGTACGAAAGAAGCTTTTTCGTCTTTTCTGTCAGAAACCTCAGGAGGGAATAGCGCTGTACGCGGGTCATATGGGTCACTGCCTTTCTATGGAGAAAATTTATCCGATATTTTGCTGCCAGAGTTCCGGCGGTGCGGCTGCGTCCGCTTCGCCGCCGCAGAAGCTGTTGTCGGTCAGAGCAACAAGGCATCTGATCTCGCTGTTATCTCTTCGCCTGACATGATCGGGCAGGAACGCAGTGAGGAGCTTTTTCCCCGCCGCCGTTTCACAGAGAACCATCCGTATCCGGCGTTTCCACCGGCCGGACAGCGCAGTCATCGGGAAAAGGTCTGATGCCGATGCGGTCAGTTCAGCAGGGATCAGACGGCGCAGTGCCTTTTCCGAGCACACCATTACCGGCATCCCGCAGTGAAAAAGCCGGTTTCCGGTATCCAGAAAGACCTTTAATTCGGTTTCCCGTCCGTCAACGGCGAGGGTAACTGTTTCAATGAGCTTTTCGGGTTTGCCGCGAAAGAACAGTACAGAAAGCCCTCGCGCCGCCAGCGACGCCGCCACAGTGGAGAGGATCAGCGTCAGCGCGGATAGGTGAAAATAAACAACGCCGTTGCGTATGGCCATGCCGGACGGAGTGAAGACCAGCCAGCAGGCTATCATGATGCCTGCGAAAAGACAGCTCACCAGAAAAAAGAGCAGCATTGTCCGTAAAAACCGTTTTCCGCTGCAGCTGCCGAAAGCTGTATAAGTCAGCACTGCCGCCAGAAGAAACCGCAGCACCATCAGCGGAAAAGCGCTTAGCTCAGGCAGAAGAATCATAAGGGATGAGATCCCGCCCAGAACGGATGCGAGGCCTTTTCTGCCGCGTTTTGCCCTCAGATGTCCCAGTAATTCACAGCAATCCAGCAATGCCCAGGTAATATAAAGATTAAGCCCGATAAGAACGTCAAGATAGATCTCGGTCATGGCCTGCCCCCTTTCCGGGTAATTTCCAGTATACCGGAATCTGTGCGCAAAAAAGACAGAATGCAGTCGGGCGTAACATTGCCTTTGTATCCCGCATAGAATGTGGTACCGGGATCTGCCGGTATCACATATCGAAGGAGAGAATTGAAATGAGCGAGCGTTATCCTGTCCAGAGACCACCTCTGCTCCCTCCCGGTGATGGAATTTACGAGGGAAATCCGGCCTGCGGCTGTTCGTGCGGCGATGATGAGCATTGCTGCTCTCCCAGATTCTGCCACCCCGCAAACGAAGGGGAAGGCCGCCTGCAGCGGTGCTGCGATCAGAACGGCTGCTGCTGTTGGTATCCCGCAAAATGCCGCAACGATTTCTGGCCGGAGTTTACCCATCCCCGCTGGCTTTGCTGTGTGGATCTGTACAGCGAAAATTCCGACTGTTACGATTGCTGTGCCGCACAGCAGGAGAACGAAGACTGCGGCTGCGGGGAAAAATGAAAAACGCCGAAGCGTTTTGCGCTT
>JAFQND010000219.1 GCA_017396055.1 Oscillospiraceae bacterium | reverse complement strand
GGGACGCCGTTGAACCGGCAGATATTCTCACGAAGTCCCTTTCTCCAATATCCCATTGACAGAGTCAGGGTACCATCCATATCAAAAATCAGTCCTTTGACTGCCATTTATCTCTTCCTCCGTTTTGTTTTCTCTGCCCAGTATAACACACAAATCAGATCTGTACAAGGGCGCTGAGCCGCTCGATCGTTTCGGGCGGACAGTGGGGATAAATGTCAAAGGGGAAAGGAATGCCCATATTCTCATATTTGGTGGTGCAGATCTTTTTGAAGGGTAAAAGCTGCACCCGCTCGATATTTTTCCTTCCCTTAAGCAGGCTGTTCAGCCGGCCGATATTCTCTTCGGTGTCGTTGACGCCGGGAACGATGACCTGACGGATCCAGACGGGGATGTCCCGCTTTTCCAGCTCATCCAGAAAGGCAAGGGGCTTTTCCATCGGACAGCCGATATGCTCCCGATAATCGCGGTCGTTTGTCATCTTGATATCCAGAAGGACAAGGTCGGTGACCTCAAGCAGTGCGTCGGTCTTTTCGTTCATGACACAGCCGCTGGTATCCAGACAGGTATGGATGCCGTCTGTTTTACAGAGGGCAAAGAGCTCTTTTACGAACTCCGCCTGCAAAAGGGGCTCACCGCCCGAAACGGTGATGCCGCCGTCTTTTTTGAAATAGGGTCTGAACCGGCGGATTTTCTGAAAGACCGCCTCGGGGGTGGTTTCTTCTCCCCCGTTTCTGTCCCAGGTGTCGGGATTATGACAGTAGCCGCACCGCAGAGGACAGCCCTGCATAAAGACAACGGCCCGGATACCGGGCCCGTCAACTGTTCCAAGTGATTGGATCGAATGGATATTTCCTTCCATGAAAACTCCTCAGGCTTTGATGATCAGAGCGATACCGGCAATGATCAGAAGGATAATGACGATCTTTTTGACAAGGCTCTCTTTCATCTTTCCGGAGCAGATAAGTCCCGCCGCCAGACCAATGATCATAAACGGCACAAGCTTGAGAGCGCCGAGCAGGATGTCGAAAGAGAGGATGCCGGTGCAGGCATACAGCACGATGCGGAAGATGTTCTCCACCGCGAAAACAGCGCTGACAGTGCCCTTGAACTCGTCGGGGTTGTCGGAAGTACGGTTGATATAGGCCGCGACCAGCACGCCCACGCCGAACAATCCGCAGAGGATACCGGCGGCAAGACCGAGAAGAGTGGTCAGGACCTTGGAATCGTTTTTGGATTTTCTGCCGTTTTTCACAAGCATGTCGATGCCGATGATGACGACGAGAATGCCAAAAAGGATCTTCAGCAATTTTACATCAAGATTTTTTAAGAAGAATGCACCGGGAATACTGCCCACCATGACCATGGCGGCAATGGGCAGGATCTTTTTCACCGAGATCTTTTTCCGCTCGTGCCACGCCACATAGATATTGCAGGGGAAGCCCAGCACCAGCTCCATGGGCGTGATCTGCAGGTTGGAGCTGCCAAAGCCCAGAATGGTCGTAAAGACCAGGGTATTGGCAAAGCCGGCAAGACCCTTGACAAAGAATGCCGCCAGTGAAGCAATGATCGCTAAGATATCCATTTTTCCACCTCTAAAATGTCGAGTTCTCTGCCGGCACGCTGCCAGCATTCTTCGGTTTCTTCGGGGGTCAGGTCACTGCCCTTCTCCCGCTGATAGCGGAATGCCCGGGAAACCATCTCGTCGATGATATCTTTTCCGGTGATCATCTCATAGAGGACGCCCCTGGAAAAAACGGGGGCAAGGTCCAGAAATCCCGAGCCGATCACCGCGCGGAGATAGCTTTTTACGTCGTAATCGACGGTCATCAGTTCGGCTGTCCACCTGCCGTCTTCACCGGTCAGCAGCGCACACTGCGCCCTGTCCCGCATCCGGACGGTGCCGGGGTTGAGATAGGTCTTTCCCTTGTGGGAAAAGACCGTCTGTTCGTGGTTGTGGCCGCCGATGAGCCAGTCTGCGTCCAGCTTTTCCAGCTCTCTTTCGGCCGAGCCGTCCTCCCGCCGGATCAGTCTGCGCAGGGCATCGGGAGACCCGTGACAGAGCCTGAGGGGCGGCAGACCGGGAAATTTCACCAGCCTTGTGGCGGGAAGGCTCCGAAACCAGCAAAGGGATTCCTCCGACAGGTTTTCGGCTGAATGCAGAAGACTTCCGCTGCCGGAATCATACCGCCAGTGGGGACATTCCCCGTCTCTTTGCTGAAGCATGGATGCCTCGCGGTTGCCTTTGACGGCATAACAGGGATACTCCCGCATAAGCGAACGGAGCATCTCCATCGTCCGCTCGGGGTGAGGCAGATCGCTGACATAGTCGCCCAGCAGCAGGAATCCCTCCGCTCCCCTTTCGAGAAGCGCATCCAGACAGGCCCGCAGCGGACGGTATCCGCAATGGATATCGCTCAAAACGCCGAGTTTCATAGAGATGCTCCTTAAAATTTACATTGCTTCGTGGAAGGTGCGGCTGATGACCTCACGCTGCTGTGCTCTGGACAGCTTGCAGAAGTTGACCGCATAGCCGGACACACGGATGGTCAGGCTGGGATATTTGTCGGGGTTATTGTACGCATCGATCAGCTTTTCACGGTTGAGTACGTTGATGTTGACATGGTGAGCCATCTGGCTGAAATAGCCGTCAAGAATGCCGACCAGATTGCGGACACGGTCCTCGTCGTCGCTTCCCAGTGCCTGGGGCACGATCGAGAAGGTGTTGGAGATACCGTCGCGGCAGCAGCCATAGGGCATCTTGGCCACCGAGTTCAGCGAAGCCAGTGCGCCGGAGCTGTCGCGGTTATGCATGGGGTTGGCACCGGGAGCGAAAGGCTCGCCCTCTTTGCGGCCGTCGGGAGTGGCACCTGTCTTTTTGCCGTACATGACGTTGGAGGTGATGG
>JAFQND010000218.1 GCA_017396055.1 Oscillospiraceae bacterium | reverse complement strand
TTATTTGGTGGTGTCGACAACGACGATGTCCTTCTTGCCCTTAGCCATGGATTTCTCCAGCTCAGCAGCCAGCTTCTTGAGGTGGTCGGTAGAAACGGTAGCACCGGCAACGGTGTCAACGTCAGCACCCTTCTGCTTGGCGATATAGGAGTCTTCCAGCAGCTGGCAGAACTCAGCGGGATAGGTGGTGCCGCCGTACTGCAGCATGGTGGTCTTGTAGTCCTCGTCTTCGGACTTCTTGGCACCATCAGCATTTACATAGTCGAACTCGACAGCGGTGATAGCGCCGCCTTCAACGGTAACGACCAGGTACTCTTTCCAACCGTGTTCGTCAGCAGCAGCACCTTCAGCGCGATAGCTGCCATCTTTGTATCCGTCAGAGCTGCCGCATGCGGTCAGGGGCAGAGCAGCAGCAACAAGAGCAACGAGAACTGCGATAAACTTTTTCATGACAGTAGTCTCCTTTTTTTCATGATAGTTAAAATGTAAAACAGATTGAAAAGCTGTCTTTCTCTGAAGAACAGTTTCGCAACGGACTTATTATATCGTATTGATATTTTTTTGTCAATAGCAAATTTAACCGTAAAACGGAATATTCTTGACATTTGTAGGCGAACATAATAAAATAGATGAAAGAGAATAATGTTTTGTTCTCTTCGTCAAAAACTTCACCCGATTTGGAGGGGATCACCATTCGCGCGTTAAGGATTGTTGTATCGCTGCTGGCTGCTGCGGCCGCTGTATCGCTCTGTTATATGATGGTACAGAAAAAGCTTGAACCCGGCGATGTCAGTATTCCCGAACCGGAGATCCTTTATACCGGTGAGGATTTTGTCATGGATACCTTTGTTACCCAGAAGGTCAGTGCCGAAAACGGCGAGGAACTGATCCATTCAGTCAACGAACTGCTCCATGAGATCGAGGCGGAATGGTCCGCCTACCGGGACGGTTCCGTCCCCGCAAAGATCAATGCCAGAGCCGGCGTTTCTCCCGTTGAGATCACTGCTGAACAGTATGAGATCATCCGTGATGTCTATGATTTTTCTGTTTATACCGAGGGCCGTTTTGATCTGACCGTTTCGCCGCTGGTCAAGCTGTGGAACATTACCTCCGGTGAAGCGAAAGTTCCTTCTGCCGATAAGATCAGCCATGCGCTCAGCTATGTGGGCCTGGAAAACATCACCCTCGATGACGAAGCAAAGAGCGTTTATCTCGACCGCCCCGGCGTCGAGCTGGATTTCGGCGGTTCTTTGAAGGGCTATGCCGTTGAGCAGGCGCTGGAATTCTATCAGCAGAGCGGCGCGGAGGGCGCCATGATCTCCATCGGCGGCAGCGTTGCCGTTACCGGCAAAAAGCCCGGTGAAGACGGAGAAAAAACCGATTTCCGTATCGGTCTGCGCGACCCGCTGGGCAGCGCTTCTGATTATTACGGTGTGCTGACCACGGCCGATAAGGTCATCTGCAGTTCGGGTGCTTACGAGCGCTATTTCGAAGAGGACGGTGTGGTTTACCATCACATCCTCGATCCCATGACCGGCTATCCTGCCGAGAGCGACCTTCTGTCCATCACCGTCATCAGCGAAGACGGTCTGCTCTGTGACTGTCTGTCCACCTGGCTGTATATGGGCGGCCTTTCTCTGGTGAAGGATCATCTGAACGAGTCCGATTACAGTATCATCGCCGTGGACGGGACAAAAAAGGTCTGGCTTTCCGATGACCTGACCGGTGTCTTCACCCTTCGTGACGGCAGCGGCTACCAACTGGCTGAATAAATGAAAGATTTTCTGAAAAAACACTGGTGGGAACCTTTATTGCTGCTTGCGGCGGCGGTGCTGTGTTTCCTGTGGATGAGGGGCAGCTTTGCCAGACCCGGCGATATCGCCCGGATCACCCTGAGCGGCAGCGTTGTCATGGAAGTCCCGCTGGATAAAAGCGGTGTCTATTCTCTGAAAGAAGACCCTTCCATCCGCTTTGAGATCAAAAACGGCGCGGCAGCCTTTGTGGATGCCGATTGTCCCGATAAAATCTGTGAAAACGAGGGATTCCTCTCAAAAGACGGACAGACTGCCGTCTGCCTGCCCCGCAGGGTCAGCCTGACCATCGTCACGGCAGGGGAGAGCGATGAACCCGACATGATCACCCGATAATTCCGAAAGGAACCCTATGGAGAAAAAGAAAAACGCGTCGCAGCTTGCCCGCCGGACAGCTTCCATGGGGCTTTTGCTTGCGCTCGCACTGGTACTGAACATGGTGGAGGGAATGCTTCCCGCACTGCCTGCCATGCCCCCCGGCGTCAGGTTGGGACTTTCCAATATCGTGGTCCTTTACTGTGTGCTCTATCTGGGCGGAAAAGATGCCTTTGTCATCGCGGTGCTGAAATCCGGCTTTGTCTTTCTGACAAGGGGATTTTCCGCAGGTTTTATCAGCCTTTGCGGCGGCCTTTTATCGGTGGCTGTGATGGCTCTGACCGCCCGGTCGGAGAAGATGTCCATTCTGATGAAGAGCGTCTGCGGTGCTCTTGCCCATAATCTGGGACAGCTGATCGCCGCTGCGGTTTATCTTCAGTCGGCATATACCTTTTACTATGCGCCGGTGCTGGCGCTTTCCGGCATCCTGATGGGTTCGGTGACCGCCCTTCTGACAAGAACGGTTCTGCCTGCCCTCAGACGAATTTCCCGTAGATAACACAGCTTTCGGGCTGTGCTTGCTTTCCCGTGCGGGGGTATCCGCATAATTCAAACAGCAAGGAGAATCCAGATGTTAAAACTCAACGGAGTGAAATTGTCTCATTACAAGAACTCCAAAGACGCTCAGACAGTGGATATCCCGCTGCCGCCCACCGTCACCATCCCGCTTCTGCAGCATATGGGTGTCGGATGTGAGCCCGTTGTAGCGGTCGGAGACACCGTCAAAGCGGGTCAGCTCATCGGCGACAGCGAGGCCGCCTTCTCTGTGCCTGTGCACAGCTCTGTGGCCGGTACCGTCACTGCCATCGGTAAGTATGTCGCTTCCAGCGGCAAGATCGAGACCCAGATCACCATTGAAGTGGCCCCTGAGCAGGAGACCATCGAATGTGCCCCTGTCGAAGTGACCGACCAGGCTTCCCTGGTGGCAGCCGCCCGCGCAGCAGGTCTCGCAGGTCTCGGCGGTGCAGGTTTCCCCACCCACATCAAACTGGCGTATAAGGACATCGACAAGGTCGATACTCTGGTCATCAACGGTGCGGAGTGTGAACCCTACATCACTTCTGACTACCGTGAGATGCTGGAATCTCCTGACGATATCATCGCCGGCATCGAACTGGTCCAGAAATGCCTGGGCATCGCCAATGCTTATATCGGTATCGAGGACAACAAGCCCGATGCCATCAAGCTGCTGACCGAGAAGGCTTCCGGCAAGGCCGGCATCAAAGTCTCCTCTCTGCCCAGTCTGTATCCCCAGGGTGCTGAGAAGGTGCTGATCTACAACTGCACCGGCCGCATCATCGAAGAGGGAGAGATCCCCGCAGACAAAGGTGTCATCGTCATGAACATCACCACTGTCGCAAGTCTCTGCCGCTATGTGAAGACCGGCATGCCCCTGACCCACAAGCGCATCACCATCGACGGCAACTATGTCAAAAAGCCCATGAACGTCCGCGTGCCCATCGGCACTGCCATCTCTTACGTTCTTGACTGGGCCGGTATCCACGAAGAGCTTGCCCGAAAGGTCCTGATGGGCGGCCCCATGATGGGTATGGCAGTTTATGACCTGAATACCCCCGTCATCAAGAACAACAATGCGATCCTTCTCTTTGACGAGCAGAAAGCGGTCTTCCCCCGCACCACCGCCTGCATCCGCTGCGGACGCTGTATCGATGCCTGCCCCATGAACCTGATGCCCACTGCTCTGGAGCATGCTTATGACCAGGGCGATGTTGAGCGCCTCAAGGCTCTGAAGGTCAATCTGTGCATCAACTGCGGCTGCTGTACCTATGTCTGCCCCGCAAAACGTCATCTCGCTCAGAAAAATACGCTGGCCAAGGGACTTCTGCGCAAGAAGTGATCCCGGCCGATCCCATTTGAAAGGATGGACCTGTTCATGAATCGTTTGATCGTGTCGCCCTCTCCCCATACCCGGAGCGGAGCCACTACCCAGAAGATCATGCTGGATGTCATCATTGCGCTCTGTCCCGCGCTGATCGCCGCCGTGATCCTCTTCGGTACCCGGGTGCTGCTGCTGGCCGCCGTCTGTGTGGGCAGCTGCGTACTGCTGGAATATCTCTGCCGTCTTCTGATGAAGCGTGACCAGACTATCGACGACCTGAGTGCTGTGGTCACCGGTCTGCTGATCGCTCTGAACGTGCCCGCCGGCCTGCCTCTGTGGGTCGCGGTGTTCGGCTGCTTTATCGCTATCGTCGTCACCAAACAGCTGTTTGGCGGTATCGGCCAGAACTTTGCCAACCCCGCTATCACCGCCCGTGTCATTCTGCTGGCTTCTTTCTCCGGCTATATGACCACCCGTACCGTTCCTCAGAATTATATGGCTGTTGACGCCATCGTTTCCGCCACCCCTCTGGTGAAACTGGCAAACGGTGCTTCCACCTCTACCTATCTGCAGATGTTCCTGGGTGTCAAGTCGACCTGCGCCATCGGCGAAGTCAGCGCGCTGGCTCTGCTGCTGGGCGGTATCTATCTGGTTGCCCGCAAGGTCATCAAGCCCACCGTTCCGCTGGTCTTTATCGGTACTGTCTTTGTCCTGTCTGCCGTTCTCGGCCAGGATCCTCTCGCACAGATCCTCTCCGGCGGTCTGATGCTGGGTGCCATCTTCATGGCCACCGACTATGTCACCACTCCCGCCACTGAAAAGGGCAAGATCATCTTCGCTGTCGGCTGCGGTCTGATCACTGTACTGATCCGCTTCTACGGCGGCTATCCCGAAGGCGTTTCCTTCGCGATCCTGCTGATGAATATCCTGTCGCCTCAGATCGACAAGATGACCATGAAAAAACCGCTGGGAGGGAAGGCTTAAATGAAAACTTATCAGGAAATCATCAAACCTACCCTCGTGCTGGTGATCATTTCTTCGATCATCGCCGCACTGCTGGCTGTTACCTATAACGTCACCGGCGTTGCCGAACTGGCAAACGCCGCCTATGCGCCCGAAGAGCTGACTCTCTTTGCCGAGAACGCTCTGCCCGGTTCCGGCGAGCTGACCCGCGTCGACTATACCCCTGCCGAGGGCGAAGAAGATCTGAACTTCGTCTATACCTCCGACGCAGGCACCGCCATCATTCTCAACTCCAAGGGCTATAACGCCGAAGGCATCACCATGATGGTCGGTATCGGTCCCGATGGTGTACCCACCGGTGCCCATGTCATCAAGCATGCCGAAACTCCCGGTATCGGTGACAAGGTCTGTGCCGACACCGCCTTCATCGCAAGATCCGTCGAGAAGATCGCCGCAGGCTCTGAGCCCGACATCAATGCCGGCGCCACCAAGAGCTCCAACGGTATCAACAACGGCATCAAGCGCGCTGTTGAGCTGTACAACAAACTGCATGGGGAGGGTGTGATCTGATGAACCTTACCAAAGAATTCTTAAAAGGCATCATCAAGGAAAATCCCGTTCTTGTGATGCTTCTGGGCACCTGTCCCACTCTGGCGGTCACCGCCATCGCTTCCAACGGTCTCGGCATGGGTCTTGCGACCACCTTCGTTCTGCTGGGATCGTCGGTCGTTATCTCGCTTCTGAAAAAAGTGATCCCCGGTCAGGTCCGCCTGCCCGCCTATATCATCATC
>JAFQND010000217.1 GCA_017396055.1 Oscillospiraceae bacterium | reverse complement strand
GGAGAGAACCTGAGATCGACTGAGGTGATGATCTGCAACAGTCCGGGAACGTTCTATCTCGATCCCGCAGAGAACGAGCCGAATGTTCTGGTCTGGTCTGAGCCCGAACAGGGGCTGTTCTTCTGGATCACTGGGCAGCTCAGTAAGGACGAGATGGTTCGGATGGCAGAGAGCGTTTCGCCAATGTCGGAAAAATAATTTCTGAACAGGGTGTCCAAAATTACCGCTTTTTCCGGTTTTATATTATAAGGCAATACCGGGAAGGAGGTGATTTGGATGAAAAAGAGAAGCTTGGTGGTGGCGATTCTCGTGGTTCTGCTGCTTTCGATGACCGCTCTGGCGGCAAACCGCGCAGTGACGACTTTTGCGGATGTCACCGTAACCGGTACCTCGGCCAACTGCACGGTGAGCATCACTGGTGCACGTGGCGATGAGATCGACGTGGTGATCAAGCTCTTCGAGAACGGCCGCAGAATCCAGACCTGGACCGACAGCGCAACGACTTACTACCGCTTCAACGAGACCGCGCGGGTCAACGGTGGGGGTACCTACACTCTTACAGTTGACTATAGCGTGAACGGCGTCTCCCAGCCGTCGATCTCGGTATCGGACAACTGATCCAACCTCGCAATCAGTCGGGCCGCTTTCTTCCCGGAAGCGGCCCGACTGATCTGTTTATAGCAAAATTGAATTCCGGCAGCAATCCTGCTGGAATTCAAACCGTCCCTATGCTATCATATTGTCAAAACGGTACACCGGTGAATCTGTAGCAACACCGTCATCTTGTCGGCAGTCTCATCGAAAAGCAGAAGTCGTTCCTTCGTCGGACAAAATAATAAAAATTTCTCTGAGACCTGTAACAAACTGACCATGTCGACGGATGTATATAGATAGGGGGAGTACACCCCCAAAAAGCAGCCGGTCACTTCAAGCTGTAAACGGTTTCAAAAATGATCTTTTCGACAAAATTCCCTGGAAGCATGTCCAAAATCGACAGAACCGGAAGTTCTATTTGATAGGAAAGGCTGCGCAGGCCGGTCCTTAACACTTCGCCCACGGCGCAAGGAGGCATGCAGATGAACAACGAGCAGCATCAATTCCTTGAAGATCTGGTACTTACGCACGAACGCTCCATGGCAGCACTGGCAACCCGACTTACCGGTGACGACCATTTGGCGAAAGACCTGGTTCAGGAAGTTTTCCTCGTTGCGATTTCCAAGGTGGACAAGCTGATCTTCCACCCCAACCCCCGAGGATGGCTGTACACCACACTTTACCATATTGTATCTCGGGAAATGAGCCTTGCGCGACATGCCTTGGAGTTCTTCCCCGACGAAGAAACCCGTCCCTTTGAGATCCCCTTTTTCGACCCGGGCTTTAAGCTGAGGGAGATCATCCCCGCAGAGCTTTCCGAGACAGATCGTGAGGTTTTGATAGACCGGTTTGAGGAGCAACTGGAATACGAAGAGATGGCTGAGAAGTACGGAATTACGGAAAATGCCTGCCGTCTCAGACTGTTTCGCGCGATCAAGCGGTGCCGGGAGGCGATGGAGCGGGAGGATCGCGGGGAATCCGGAAAGGCGGGGATTCCTGAGAAGGCAGGCAGAACAGGGGTTGGCAAGGTAGGCGAGCCCATCGAATTGAGAAGGCCCGGCACTTCCGGGAAAACGGGAAAAACGGACAGGTCAAAAAATAAAAAATATTTTTTAGAAGGCTGAAACAAAACGGCCTTCTCAACGGATATATATAGTGAAAGGAGGAGCCAGAAATGAATGGGGAAGATTCGAAAGATAAGAAGGCCCTCGAAGAGACGATGCCCCTGAGGAGCAATTTGCAATTGCTGCAAGAGATTCAACAGATGCTGAAAGATTCGAGCGCAGAGGAGCTCGACGTGGATGCATTGGAAGCACTGCTCGCTGAACTGGATGAACAGGCTCCTGTTGAACTGGACCATGATCCCGAGGACTTCTGGAAGGAGTTGATGCAAAAAGGCGAAGTTCCCGATGAAAACAATATTCCCAAACGTCCTGCGGATGAGCGCCGGGAAGTTCGGTGGTTCGAGTATATCTCATTCCCTCGCCGGTTTTTCAAAGTTGCCGCCTGTTTCTTACTGGTATTTTCCTTGTGCGGCAGTACTGTGGCGATGGCACATCCGGAGATCGTGGAGGCCGTTGTCGGCTGGTTCAGGGAGATTGTCGGGACGACGACAAAATATGGAGATTCAGGACAAACGGTTGCCACGGACCATCCCGCAGCGACATACCGCCCAGGGTGGCTGCCTGACGGATATGAAGAAGCATCCTGTCATGAACTGAGCAGTGGAGTAGATATCCTCTATTTTAATGAGGAAGGGCTCTACATCTCCTTCACTTGCAGCTCTGATCCCGCTTCCAGTGCACTTTCGGTGAATTGGGAGCACTGCGATCTGATCTCGACCAAGGTCGGCGCCACTCCGGCAGATCTGTATATGGATCGGCGCGAAGGAGAGTTGAATGTTCTTGTTTGGACAAAAGGCAACACTCTGTTTTGTGTTGGCGGAATGCTGACTGAAGAAGAGCTGCTGCGGATTGCTGAAAACATTGTTAAAGTCTCTGTGAATACCGAAAAATATGAATAAAAGGTGGACGAAAATGAAGAAAATAATTGCGATTTCCCTTGTTCTGATTGCCATGCTGGCACTCCCCGCAATGGCACTTGAAACTGCTGAAACTGCGACTGGTGATCTGCGGTTTTCCGGCTCCTCCGCAATTTGCGGTTTGTATGTCACAGCATCTCCCGATGATGAGATCGTGGCGAGCATGATTCTCATGGAAAACAACCGACTGGTGGCCAGATGGAACGACACCGGTACTGGGACTCTGCGCATGAACGAGTCCTACCCTGCAACATCCGGGAACCGCTACACCCTGATCTTCGATGTCGAGGTCGATGGTGTTTCTCTGGATCTTGACAGTCAGATGAAGACCTGCCCGTAACTTCTGCCATGCATTTCTACTTACACTTGATGCGGACAAGACTGATCCGTCAAGACAGGTCGCCGCTCCGGGGAAATCCTTCCCGGGGCGGCGGCCTGATTTCGTCTCATCGCAGCTTGGATCGATTAAGATTCTCCGGATTCTCTGTCTGCCGGATCCTCGTCTAATATTGCAGCAATTCGTTATGAACCGTAATGGCAAAGCGGTCGGTCATACCGGCAATATAGTCTAGAATGGCCTGAATATAGATGGCCTCGGAATAAGGCGTTGCATAGGTCTCGTTCCCGTTGCTATTTCTCGATAGTAGCTTGAGGTCATTGCCCTCTACATTAGACTCTAAACACCGCTGGGCCAAGAACTTCTCGAAAAACTCAATCAGCTTGGGTGCATAGCTGCGGGCCTTGCGCAGGTTGTCCCACAGGCAGGCGGGATTGTAATAAGCGTAAAGAGTATCGAAAATCTGACGAATGACGAGATCGGCATATTTCTTATATGGTGTCAGCCTTTCGTGATGGTAGATCTTGCTGTTATTAAATCGCTTGATGCGATTCAGCAGGTCGTTAATCTCTTCACTCATCCGGATGCCTGCAGTCGGCGAGCTGTTCTCGCAAATGTCAGAGATAAATGTGTGGATGAGAGCGGTTGTATTTGG
>JAFQND010000026.1 GCA_017396055.1 Oscillospiraceae bacterium | reverse complement strand
GCCGATGGTGGCGATGTCCATCAGGGTCAGGTTCTTTTTCTTGCCCTTGGCGGTGTACAGCTCGTCGCGCAGGCCCAGATATTTCTCATAAGTAGCTTTGACAGCTTCGTCCTCGATCTCGACACTGTCAACGATGGTGGAGAAGGTGGTGTGACGGCAGTGGTCAGACCAGTAGGTATCGATCATGCGGATCTCGGTGATGGTGGGGTCGCGCTTTTCGGTGTCGCGGAAATAAGCCTGGCAGAACTTGATATCGTCCAGGTCCATGGCAAGACCGTAGGAAGCGATGAAGTCGGCAAGACCTGCCTCGTCCAGAGCGATAAAGCCGTCCAGGGTGGCGACGGTGGTGGGGATGTCATAGTTGACAGCCAGGGTCTCGAACTTTTCGAGAGAAGCTTCGCGGGACTCGACAGGGTTGATCAGGAAGCCCTTGATGGTCTCCAGGTCGGCCTCGGTCAGCTTGCCGTCGATCAGATAGACGCGGGCGTTGCGGACGCGGGGACGTTCGCCCTGAGTCATGATCTGGATGCACTGTTCGCAGGAGTCTGCGCGCTGGTCAAACTGGCCGGGCAGATATTCCACGGCGAGGATGTGCTGGTCTGCACCCAGCTCGGGCAGCTCTGCGCTGGTCACATCGACTGCGGGCTCAGAGAAGATGGTGCGGGAAGCGGTCTCAAAGGTCGCTTCGTCAATGCCTTCCACATCATAGCGGTTGAAGAGACGGACACCGGTGACAGGCAGACCCAGAGAGGCCTTGATGTCGTGACGGACACCGTTTGCTTCGACGGCAAAGGCGGGTTTCTTTTCCACATAGATTCTGAATACGGACATTTCACGATCTCCATATCTCGGCAGGGGATTTTATGGGAAGACCGCCGGAGCGCTGCTGCCGTACAGTGCCGGTATAAATGGCCTTTCCCAGGATAGACGATTTATGGTGAATAAGGATACGCACAAAATAACTCAGACGAGCTCACCCAGACAGGTGCCGTTCAGGGCGGCGGTGATCCGCACGCGGACGATTTTGCCGCAGGTTTCGGGCGGACAGTCGACGGCGACGGGGGTGTAGTTCATCGTAAAGCCTTCATAACCGAAGGGGGTCTTGGTGGTTTCGACCAGGACATCCTCCACTCTGCCGACCTGAGAAAGCAAAAATTCGTCTCTGGTGCGGTCGGTGAGTTCGATCATCTCGCGGCTGCGAAGGTCCTTGACGGGTTCGGGTACCTGATCGGGACGGCGGGCTGCCACGGTGCCCTCTCTGCGGGAATAGGCGAAGACATGGACCTTTGCAAAGCCGATCTCTTCTGCAAAAGCAAGGGAGGCTTTGTGGTCCTCTTCGGTCTCGCCGGCAAAGCCTACCATGATGTCGGTGGTAATGGCGGCATTGTCAAAGGAGGCGCGGATATCCCGGACGATGCGGGCATATTCGGCGCTGTCGTAGTGGCGGTTCATGGCTTTGAGTGTCCGGTCACAGCCGCTCTGCAGCGACAGGTGAAACTGCGGACAGAAATTTTTGAGCTTTGCCATACGGGCGATGTCATCGCCGGTCAGAAGTTCGGGCTCAAGGCTGCCGAGGCGGACTCTTTCGATACCGGGAACAGAACAGCACAGCTCGATGGCGTCAATGAGTCTGAGACCCGTCTCTTTGCCGTAGGAGGAAAGATTGATGCCCACCAGCACCACTTCTTTATAACCGGCATCTGCCAGCGCGGTGACTTCTTCGCGGATATCCTCCATGGGTTTGGAACGGATGGGACCACGGGCGGTGGGGATGATACAGTAAGAGCAGTACCGTTCACAGCCGTCTTCGATCTTCAGATAGGCACGGCTGCGGCCGCGAAGTCCGTTTACCCGCATGGGCTCGAACAGCTCGCCGCGGATATGGGGCGTGACCGAGACGATCCGCTCGCCTTCGAGGGCTTTCTGGACCTTGTCAAGCAGATCCAGCCGGTCTTTGGTACCGGTGACGATATCGGCTTCGGGAATGGCTGCGGCTTTATCGGGAAACGCCTGAGGATAACAGCCGGTCAGGGCGGCGATGGAGCCCGGGTTTTTCTTTTTCATTCGGCGCAGCATCTGTCTCGTCTTTTTGTCGCCGGAAGCGGTGACGGTACAGGAGTTGATGACATAAACATCGGCAGCTTCGTCCGGTTCTACGACTTCGAAACCGTTTTGGGAAAACAGTTCGGCGAGACATTCGGTCTCATACTGGTTGACTTTACAGCCAAGGGTCGTGAATGCGATACGGGCCAATTTTTCTCCTCCCATCTGACCACTGTCGGGGGCAGCACAGACAAACTTTTATCCAATACATATTATAATGGATTCCTGTCAAAATGGCAATACGGCACTTGTCTTAAATGTGGTAAAGGTACAGGGGGGAAATTGGTGAATTTGGAGATAGAATGTCAGACTTTTTCCGCGGGAAGACGCTCTTCCAGCCAGCAGAGCAGATCAGAAAATACCCGGTCTTTGTCGAGTTCGTTGAAGATCTCGTGCCGGTCATCGGCATAGAGCCGGAGGGTCAGGTCGCGGATGCCCGCCTTGTGCAGACGGTCGGCAACGACACGCACGCCCTTGCCCATATCTCCCACCGGGTCCTGTTCACCGGCGATCAGATAAAGCGGCAGCTCTTTCGGCAGGGAAGCTGCCCAGTCCGGTTCGGATACCCGGGCCAGCAGGGTGAACAGATCGCGGTATCCGGCGGCGGTGAAGAGATAATTGCAGAAGGGATCGGCGGCATAGCGGGCGGTCAGCTCAGAGTCGCGGCTGATCCAGGCGTTCTGTCCGGCCGGGTCGCCGGGGAAGGCCTTTCCGTATGCGCCGGTGGAGATGGAGGAGAGAAGCTTTGAGCGGTGGCGGCTTCCCTTCAGGCGGATGATGGCTTTTGCCAGAAGGATACCGATCTTTGCGGCGGGATTGGGACCCGCAGTGCCGCAGATGACGGCGCCCGAAAGGCCGTCGCTCCAGCGGGAGAGATAGTCTCTGACCACAAACGAACCCATGCTGTGTCCGAGGAGGAAAACAGGCGTATCGGGAAAGCGCTCTCTGATGATCAGGTGCATCTTTCTGAAGTCTTCGGTCAGCAGGTCGGCGCCGTTTGTTTCGTCGATGAAGCCCAGGTCTTCGGCGGCTGCCGCAGAGCGTCCGTGGCCGGGGTGGTCATGGGAAATCAGGGCAATATCCTTTTGACAGAGCACCTCTGCCAGATGCTCATAACGCTCGGCATATTCGCACATACCGTGGGCCAGCTGTACAATGGCTCTGAGATTTCCCGAGGCGGGAAGCCAGAAATAACAGGCGTTTTCGCCCTTTTCGCTGCAGCTGGGAAAATGTTCCGAAGTTTTGATATAGTTCATACGGCACCTCCTGTGTTTTTCTGTTTTTATTGTAGCATAAAGAAACGGGAAAAGGGATATGAAAATAGAATTTTGCAAAAGAAAAAGCTCCCCACCGGAAGGAAGGGAGCTTTTTGTGTCGGTTTAGCTGAAGAAGTCGACCAGCTGTGCGTAGAAGATGAAGGCCATGACAACGGGAACGACGAACTTGAAGCAGAAGTCATAGAACTTATAGCCGACGAAGGGCTTGCCGGACAGTTCGCATTCGTTCTTGATGATGTCGGTCTTCCAGAACCAGCCGATCAGAACGCTCATGACGAGAGCGCCGATGGGCATCAGGATACCTTCTGCGATCAGGTCGTATACGTCCAGCCAGCAGTCATTCCACATGGCATAACCGGGACCGCCGGCTTCCAGGCCCAGCAGCTCGAAGGGAGCCATGATGGCTGCGCCGCCGCTGCCCAGTGCGTCCAGAGCAACGGGCAGACCGAAGATGAAGATAGCGATGGCATAGATGAAGGAGATCTTTTTGCGGTTGGGTTCTTTGCCCTTGATGACATCCTTGTCGATCTGGAAAGCAGTGCAGACTTCCAGAATGGAGATGGAAGAGGTCAGAGCAGCGATGAATACCAGGAAGTAGAACAGGAAGCCGATGATGGCGCCGAAGCCGCCCATGTTCTCAAAGACGGTCTGCATGGAGACGAACAGCAGGCCGGGGCCGCGGCTGAAGTCAACGCCGAAGGCTGCACAGGCGGGCATGATGGCACAGCCGGCCAGCAGAGCGATGGTGGTGTCAGCCAGAGGAATGATCAGTGCGTTTTTCTGCAGGTTCTCTTTCTTGGACAGATAAGAACCGTAGGTCATCATGCAGCCCATGCCCAGGGACAGGGAGAAGAACATCTGACCTGCTGCAGACTTGAAGACGCCAAAGAAGCCGATCTCAGGATTGGAGAAAACAGAGAAGTCGGGCTTGAACATGAACTTGTAGCCTTCAACAGCACCGGGCTGGCAGGCAACATAGATGATGATGAACACAAGGATAGCGACCAGAGCGGGCATTGCGATAGAGGAGAATTTCTCGATACCCTTCTGAACACCGCCCATGACGATGGTCAGGGTCAGAGCCATAAAGATGGCATAGAACAGAACCATGGAAAGAGGGCTGTACAGGAAATAACCGAAGAAATCCGCACCCTGTCCGGCAAAACCTTCGGCACCGACCAGCTGTGCTGCATAGCCGATCATGTAACGGGTAACGACGCCGCCCAGTACACAGTAGAAGGAAAGGATCAGGAAGCCGGAGACAACACCCATGTAACCCATCCAGGCGTGTTTTTTGGAGAATTCCAGGTAAGTGCCCATGACGCCCTTGCCGGTCTTGCGGCCGAGACCCAGCTCACCCAGCATAACAACGCTGCCGACCAGAACGACCAGCACCAGATAGATCACCAGGAAGGCGAAGCCGCCGCTCTTACCCATCTTATAAGGGAAGCCCCACAGGTTTCCCAGACCTACGGCAGAACCGATTGCTGCCATCAGGAAACCAAAGTTAGTTCCCCATTGTTCTTTTTTCATAATGACACCTCAAAAGAAAAGATTTTGGCAATTCAAAGTGTTTGCACATGAAAGCTCCGAATTACGCATGCAATCAGTTTAACATATCCTTCACAGGAAGTCAATTGTTTTCGATCGGAATCATCACGATTTGTTCATATTTTGTAAGGAAATATTTGACGGAAGCTCCAAGGGAGAGTATAATAAAGAAAAATCATCCCGAGAGGAGCTATCTTATGTCTCAGTTTCTGGAAGCGGTAATGGTCGTGCTGTTCGGCATCTCCTGGCCGCTGAACATCATGAAATCGCTGAAATCCCGCACCGCCAAAGGCAAGAGCCTGCCCTTCCTGATCTTTATCTGGGTCGGTTATATCGCAGGTATCGTCTCCAAACTGGTCTCCGGTAATATCACCTATGTCTTTGTCTTCTATGTGCTCAACCTCATCATGGTCAGCATCGACTTCTGCCTCTATTTCCGCAACGTCAAGCTGGATAAAGAGAGAGAAGCAAACCAGTAAAAACAAAAAGCCCTCTCCGTCGGGAGAGGGCTTTTATCATGGTTATTTGTCGTTTTTGGGATTCTTGGCAGCCTTTACGACCAGAGGAGACAGAGCAAAGAGTGCCAGTACGTTGGGCAGTACGATCAGCTGGTTGAACATGTCGGTCAGTTCCCAGACCAGGTCGTTGGAGAGAACAGAGCCCAGGAAGACGAAGACCAGCGCGATGACAGAGTAAACGAGAACTGCTTTTTTGCCGAAGAGATATTCGACGTTGATCTTGCCGAAGAGGTTCCAGCTGAGAATGGTGGAGAAGGCGAAGAACAGCAGGCAGACAGCGACGAAGGCGTTGCCGATGCCGGAACCGAATACAGAGGAGAAAGCAAGCTGGGACATGTTGGTCTTGTCGACGCCTTCAGCAGCGCCGGCAGCCAGTACGCCGCCCTCGGTATACAGGGTGGTGATAACGGTCAGAGCGGTCATGGTCAGAACGACAAAGGTATCGATGAAGACACCGACCATGGCGACGACGCCCTGTTCGTGGGGATCTTTTACCTTAGCCATTGCATGGGCATGGGGGGTAGAACCCATACCGGCTTCGTTGGAGAACAGACCGCGTTTTGCGCCCTGGCTGATGGCCTTTTTGATGGCTTCGCCGACGGCGCCGCCGATCAGAGCCTGAGGAACGAATGCGTACTTGAAGATCATGCCGAAGGCTGCGGGCAGGTCGGTGATGCGGCAGGCCAGCAGGATCAGAGAACCGCCGATGTACAGCAGTGCCATGACGGGGACCAGTTTTTCGGTAACAGAAGCCAGTCTCTGCAGACCACCGATGAAGATGAAAGCAGCCAGAGCAACGATGACGATACCGACGATCCAGGAGGGAACGCCAAAAGCGGTGGCAAAGGTGGAACCGATGGAGTTGGACTGAACCATGGCGCCCATGAAGCCCAGAGCGAGAATGGCGGCAATTGCGAAGAAGACGGACAGGAATTTGCCGAAGCCGCCCTTGAAGGCTTTCTGGATGTAGTAAACGGGACCGCCCAGAACTTCGCCGTCATCGGTGACGATACGGGTCTCCTGTGCGAGAACAGCCTCAGCATAGATGGTGGCCATGCCCAGGAAGGCGATGATCCACATCCAGAAGATGGCGCCGGGGCCGCCGATCAGGATGGCGCCGCAGGCACCGACGATGTTGCCGGTACCGACCTGAGCTGCGATGGCGGTGGCCAGAGCCTGGAAGGAGCTGATGCCGCCCTCCTGTTTGCCGCCGCGGAGCTTGACGCCGCCGAAGACCTTGCGCATGCCTTCACCGAAGCAGCGCACCTGAACGAACTTGGTGCGGATCGAGAAGAACAGGCCGGTGCCTACCAGCAGGATGATCAGAATGTAGTCTGACAGGTACATGTTGATTTTTTGTACGATCGCGAGAATGGTGTCCATGTTGTTTTCTCCTTTGATGAAAAAATAAAAGCCGCCGGCAAAAATCGGCAGCTCTGAAGAATGGCATGTACAGATGAAAAAACTTATCTGCTCTGTCCTTTTGCCTGAGAGATTCAGCCGTTTTTGCGGCCTTGCACCTTGGGCACTCAATTTAATGAGATTCTCCAGAGTGTTCTCCGCCTTCAGTTTCCAAACCTATGGGTTAGATCCTAAAGGTTTCACCGAACGCTGTTCAGTATAGCACGGCAGTAAAGTTTTGTCAACAGTTTTTGCAAACAACTGTGTTTTACATAAAAACATCTCGAAAATACTGGCAGATAATCACAAAAAAGGGAGCAGATGCTCCCTTTTCTCATTATTTGTCTTTTGTCTGCTGCTCTTTCAGATCCTTGAGGAATCCGCCGATGATGACACAGAGAATGATCATGATGGGGAAGGCGGCACAGATGGACAGCGACTGCAGCAGAGTGAGCGTGCTCTCGTTAAAGAGAAGCGCCACCGGCAGCAGGATAAAGACGACGCTCCAGAAGATCCGCAGCTTTTTGCCGGGTTCTTCGCCCTCTTTGGGGTTTTTGAGGGAGTAGGAGGCGATGACCATGGTCAGGGCGTCGAAGGTGGAGGCGTAAAACGCCACCATACAGACGAGCAGCAGCACAAGGGCAGCTTTTGTCAGCGGCAGTGCCTCGAAGATGACCAGAATGGCTTCGGAGGGAGAAACGCCCGCGCTGAGCATGCCGGCGATATCGGCGATACCGGTCACCTGCTGATGCAGGCCGAAATTTCCGAAGATGATAAAGGCCATGAAGGTGGCCGAGACACCGGCGATATAGGCACCCAGAATGGTCTGACGGATGGTGCGGCCTTCGCTGATCTTACCGATGAAGAAGGGGGTCGCCACCGACCAGCTGATCCAGTAAGCCCAATAGAAGATGGTCCAGTTCTGGGCAAAACCGCTGACACCGTCGCCGCTGAGCCGGAGGGGATCCATCCAGGTGGACATCGACAGGAAATTCTGGGCCATGTGGCCCATGGCGGTGACGCCGGTCTCGACGATATACCGGGTGGGACCAAAGAAGAAGAACACGCACAGAAGGGCGATAAACAGCCAGACACAGGAATTTGCCAGCCAGGAGATGCCCTTCATGCCGAACCATACCGCCAGCATGAACACCACAGCGATCAGACAGAGCATGAAGATGGACAGTCCCTTGCTGTCCTGAAGACCGGTGACTTTAGCGAGGGCTGCCGACAGAAGCGGGGTCGTCAGCGAGAAGGTGGTGGCGGTAGCCGCCAGAAGTCCCACCACTGCGAACAGGTCGATCACCTTTCCGAGGATGCCGTCCGCGCGGTCACCGATCACCGAGCGGCAGGCTTCGCTCATCCGCTGGCGGGGGCGTTTTTTCACATACATCATATACCCATAGGCCGCCGCCGGCAGGATATAGAACGCCCAGGGGGTCACGCCCCAGTGAAAGAGCGGATAGGCAGAGGCCCAGTCCTGTTTTTCGGCGAGGGTCATGTTTTCCATGGCAAAGGGACGCTCGCTGAAATAATAGGCCCATTCGATCAGCGCCCAGTAAAGAATGTCCGCCGCCATGGTGGAGGTGAAGATCATGGCGCCCCAGCTGAAGGTGGAATAGCGGGGCTTTTCAAGGGTGCCCAGCTGTACATTGCCGTATTTCGACAGGGCGACCCAGAGGGAGATGCCCACCACGGCCAGACCGAAGAGCATATAGGCAAAGCCCAGGTCGTTTACCAGAAGTCCCCGCAGAAAATCAATGCCGGAAGCGGCTTTTTCGGGGCTCAGGATCATGAAGACCGCCAGCGCCAGAATGGTCACCAGCGGAAAAACGGTGATGCTCCAGTCGATGGAGCTTTCTTTGAAGAATTTTTTCATCGGTTGCCTCCGCTCTTACAGCATGTCTTCCCAGACAGCCATGTTGCGTTTTGCCCTGGCGAAGCGGTCGGGGCCGTAGCTGCCGAAATCATCGCCTTTGGACTCTTTCAGCACGGTCCAGATACTCCACAGAAAATCCTGTACGATCTTGAAGATCAGGATCTTTTCCCGGCAGTGGGCGGGTTCTTTTTCTCCGCCGAAATAATAATGGAAGAAGAGCTCTTCGTCTTCGGGGGTAAAGTCGTTCTCGAGGAAAAGTGCCGCCACGTCAAACATCGGGTCGTTGAGTCCGGCGTATTCCCAGTCGATCAGATAGAGCCTGCCGGCGCGGCTGAGAACGAGGTTTGCCGCCACCAGGTCGTTGTGGCAGGGACACTGTTCATATCCCAGTTCATCCAGACGGGCCCGCAGCAGGGTGTTTACCTTCAGCCGCATGGCGTCATAACCCTTGTACATCCGTCCGGAGGGATCGTCCAGCAGAGACTCGTATTTTTCCGCCTCACGGAAAGGATCAAAGCGGTTTTGCTGGGGAAGAGCCGACCGGTGCAGCCGCGAGAGGATGTCGGCTGTCTTTTTCATATTTCCGTCCAGCCGTACGGTGAGGGGGCCGAGGGTCTCGGCGCCGTCGATATAACGGCTCAGCTTGACGCCCGTTTCGGCATTGCAGAAGACCAGCTCACTGTTGAATCCGGCCGAAGAAGCCAGCTCGGCGTTGTGCTTTTCGTTTTCCCGGCTGATCATGCTTTCGGTCATCCGGCCGGGCAGGCGGAGAATATACCGTTCTCCTGCCGCTTCTACATAATAGTTCAGATTGGTCAGACCGCCCGCAAAGGAGATACGGGAGATGTCTTTTTCTTCGATGCCGAGAATGTCGGTGACCGCTTCGGCGGCCAGCTGTTCGCGCATCTCCTTCTCCTTTCGGAGAATACGGGGATGGATCCTGTCGGTGACTTCGGCAAAGCTTTCCCGGTCCCGTACCCGGCCCCAGACGAGGTCGTCCACCTCCACGCCGTAAAAGCGATAGAGTCTGCCCACGCTTTCGAGCACATATTCAAAATTGATCAGCGGGTTCTGATTACGGCTGAAGTATTCCATCATCTGTTCCAGCACAGAGAGGGGAACTTTACAGAGTCCCACCGATACGCCCTGTACCCGGTTGACCTGATGGATATCCCGCGACATGCGGAAGATGCCGCCCTGTTCGTCCAGCTCGACAAAAAGATCGTTTTCGCCGCCGGTCGGACGGGAGAGGACCGCCGCAAAGTGGTTCTGATCGCTGACGAGGGCGTCTATGGCCCGCTGTTCCAGCACAAGGTCGCCCTTGACCACCAGAAATCCCTCGTCGAGGTGGGGGGCAGCCAGTGCCAGCGAAGCCATCGAGCCGGTCCATTTCCAGCGGGGATTTTCGATGAGGACGACATCCTGACGGCTGCCGAACCGCTCGCGGAACCGTTCAAATTCAAAGCCCGCAACGATGACGAATTTTTTGATGCCGCCGTTTTCCAGATTGCGCATCAGCCGGTCGAGGACGGTGTCGCCGTCGGAGAGAAGCTCCAGCCCGGCACAGCCGGAAAGGTCTTTCTGGCGGCCTTCGGCCAGGATGACCGCCGTCTTCAGTTCTTCTGAGGGGAAATGAGGCGCGTTTTCTGCAGCACCGGAGAGGGAAAACAGGTGATCCATCGGGTATCCTTTCTGACGAAGCAAATCGTTCATTTCTCTAACATATCATATCATTATGAACATCTTAACATGACTGTGAAGGGATGTCAACGGGAAAGGACTAATTTGTTCCTCTTGAAGAATAAAATTAACGATTTGAACATTTCCTGCGGGAAAATAACAGAGAAACGTGTCATATTTTGAAAGTTCGGACAAATAAAAACGCCCTCAAAAGAGGGCGCGGGATGCTTATTCATAGTTTCTGATCAATGCGGCGACTTTGCCGAGAATGGCCACTTCCTTGACGAGGATCGGCTCGAAGGCATCGTTTTCCGGCTGAAGGCGGAAATATCCCTTTTCTTTGAAGAAGCGTTTGACGGTCGCAGAGTCCTCGATCAGGGCGACAACGATATCGCCGTCGCGGCAGGTGGGGGTCTTGCGGACAATGACGATGTCGCCGTCCTGGATACCGGCATTGATCATACTCTCGCCCCATACTCTCAGGGCGAAATAGTCGCGGCTGTCGCCTCTGAGATTAGTCACGGGGATATACTCCTCGATCTCTTCCACGGCGGTGATGGGGATACCGGCGGTGACGGTGCCCAGAAGGGGAACGCTCAGCGAGGCGCTGCCCGGCAGCTTGATGGTGCGCTTTTTCAGCGGGTCTTTCTGGATGAGACCCTCGTCCTCCAGCTCGGCGAGATAATGATGAACGGTGGAGGTGGATTTGATGCCCACTTCTTCACAGATCTCACGAACTGTGGGAGAGAAGCCCCGCTCCTGAATGCATGCCCGGATATACTCATAGATCTTGGATGCTTTTTCGTTGCGCATAAGGGCGCCTCCTTTAGTCGAGTTTCAGTTTTTCGCGTACCTTATAGATGACATCGTTTTTGGCCATGATCAGAAGCCGGTCGCCCGAGCGGACAGCCGTGCGGCCGCGGGGGATGATACATTCTCCGCCCCGCTGGATGGCGGTGATGATCGACTGGTCGGGAAGTCTGATATCGGCGAGATATTTTCCGTCATAACAGTAATCGTCCGGGAGGGTGAATTCAAAGATGCCGCTTTCGCCCTGATTCAGCGCGATCAGCTGTTTGACACCGGCAAGATCCACTTCCTGTTCGATGAGCTTTGCGATATTGGCGGTGGCGGAGATGGTGGTATCGATGCCGAGGTTGCGCATAATGTCGGCGTTTTTGGGGTCGTTTGCCTTGGCGACCGCCCGTTTGATGCCAAAGTTCATCTTTGCCAGCTGACAGGCCACCAGATTTTTCTCGTCATCGCCGGTGACGGCGACCAGAGCGTCGGCGGTCTCAATGCCGGCAGAGCGAAGGGGCTCCATCAGGGTGCCGTCGCCCCAGACAACGGGGATATCCAGCTCGTCGGCCAGCCGTACCGCAGTCTGCTGTTCATGTTCGATGAGAACGGGCTCATGTCCGTGTTCGATCAGGGTGCGGCAGAGATAATAGCCGATCTTTCCGCCGCCAACCACAATTATTTTCATGCTTTTACTCCTTAATCGCTGATTTTTGCGATGATCAGCTGGTCACCTTCCGAGAGGACCACGTCCTGCTGACCGGTGAGGATAGTGCGGCCGCTGCGGCGTACCGCAAAGACCTCTTCTCCGTCGGGCTCGACGATATCGTTGGTGTGTGCGCCCAGAAGCCGGTCGGGGACCGGAACGGTGCGGAAGGTGATAGAGCCGGTGCCGAAGTGAAGCTGTGCGCTCTGGCTGCGCAGAAGAGCCGATCTCACCGAGTCGACGGCGATATTGGTGGGACAGATGGTGTCCAGACCGAACTGGCTGAAGATCTGTTCGCGGGCGGGGTCATTGATGCGGGCGATGACGGTTTTGACGCCGAAGATCTTTTTTGCCAGCTGTGAGACCATGATGTTGACATTGTCATCGGGGCTGACCGCAGCCACCGCGTCGCAGTTTTCGATACCGGCGCGTCGCAGAACATCGCTGTCGGTGGGGAAGCCCACCGTGACAAAACCGTCAAAATCCTCCGGCAGAAGGGAAAAGCTGTGGTCGCTGGTGTCCACGATCGAGATATCGTGGCCTTCGCTGCTCAGCACGGCGGCCAGAGAAGAGCCCACACGGCCGCAGCCGACGATCAGTATATTCATGGTGAAGACCGCCTTTCGTCATGTTTTTTGGTCAGATACCGGTAAAAGAACCATCCGCCGGCGGCGCCCAGCGTCAGAATACCGTAAAGGATACCGGCGGTGAGGTAATCTCCCGTCAGAATACTCTGGCCGGCATAGGTGGTGATAAACATGCCGGGAGCCCGTCCGAGGGTGGAGATCAACAGAAAACGCAGCGGTTTCATGGGGGTCAGAGGGGCAAGAAAGGTCAGAAAATCCTTCGGGATACCGGGAATGAGAAAGAGGAAAAAGGTCAGGGTCTCGGCGCTTTTCTCCTCGCGGAAGGCGCGGATGCGCTGAAATCTGCCCATGGCCTGTTTGTCGTGAAAGCTTTCGATCAGCGAATGTCCCAGCCGGGACACGGCAAAATATACGGCGGCAGAGCCGATCAGCACGCCGGCAAGACAGAGAAGCGAACCGGCAAATCCGCCGAAGAGAATACCTGCGGCCAGCTCGATGGGCTCGCCGGGCAGAAAAGCAAACGCGATCTGGACCGACTGGAGCAGTACAAGGGCGGCAGGCCCCCAGAACCCCAGACCGGCGATAAACCGTTCCATCTCATGGGAGGGATCGCTGCTGAGAAAAACAGCCTTCAGATCGGGCAGATATTTTATAAGGAAAAGAACGACCGTCAAAGCCGCCAGCAGAGAGACACAGCCGGCCAGCCGGCGGATCGCTTTTTTCAGCTTGTCGGAATATTTCATAACAGAGACCTTTCGCGGGCATGGTATATTACCCTGATATTATTGTACGGTTTCGGGAAAAGAAAGTCAAGCAAAATCGAAACATTTGTTTTCAAAGCAAAAAATTCTGTATAACCATTCATGAAAATGACATGAAATCACCATAAAAAGCTGTTATACTGTAATTAGTAAGAAATTTAAACAAAGGTGATGCCGAATGAAAGAAATACAGAAAGCGGCAGTTGATACAGCCGGTATCAGCAAACTTGATCTGAAGCGTCAGAACAGGATGTATATCCTGCGCTGTCTGAGAAACAGCGGATCCGCCTGCCGGGTGGACCTTGCCGAAGGAACAGGTCTGACCAAGGCTGCTGTGACCATCATCGTCAACGAGATGATCGGCGACGGCGTGCTGCGCGAAACGGGCGAACAGCCCCCTGCCGGCGACGGCAAAGCTGCCCGCGGACGCAAAAAGATCCTGGTGGATATCAACGAGACCTACCGGCTGGCGATGGGCCTTCTGCTGGACGGGGGACAGATCACGCTGGGACTTTGTACCCTCAAGGGCCGTACGGTGGAAAAACAGTCCAGCCCCCTGCCTAAAGAAAACGATCCTGCGGCGATTCTGGATTCGATCCGCAGGATGTATGATGACATCGTCTATAAAAATGACCTCCACCCCGAGATGCTGACAGGTCTGGGTGTCTGTGTCTCGTCGGAATATCACAATCCCTTCGGCATCACGGCCGACAGCAGAGGGGTGATCGATTATTCGCCGCTCGAGCGGGAGCTGAAGCAGATCTGCAGCCTGCCCATGGCGTTCGGTACCGTGGCGGAGGGCGTGGCTGTGGCCGAGATCGACCTGCGGCCGGCGGGCGAGGTCCCGCCCATGAACGCGGTGGTGCTGCGGACAGACAGCGATCTGGATACCGCGGTGATCATCTGTCGGGAGCTTTACCGGGGCAGTACCGGAAGACCGGCTTCTCTGTTAAAAATGAACAGCAGCCCTGCTTATAAGGTGCTCAGAGGGTATGTCCTGGACCGGATCCGTCAGGCCGGCATTGAGAAGGGATATAATTTCGTCCAGCAGATGTTCCGGCGCGATCTTACCGATCCGATGAAGCTGTTCTGTTCGAGTTCCTTCCGGCCCAGCGATTCCTATCATATCGCCCTTCTGAACGAGATCGAGGAAGCCTATTACTGGATGTACGATTTTCTTTTACGGGCATATGCGCCGGACCGGCTCATCCTCATCGGCGAGACCGGTGTCGAGCGGGCGGTCGAACGGGCCCTCAGACGGATCAACAAACAGTTCCCGCAGTGTGAAGGCGGGATCATCCGGCGCAGTCTTTTCAGGGATTTTGACCTGTATAAAGGCGCCGCAGCCCTCGCTGTGAGAGAATTTTTCATCGATCGCGGCGGATTATGATGGACAAAAGCTCTTTTTCGTGGTATACTGGTCATAGTGATGGAAAATATCGTTAAAATCTTGTCGATATTGTCTATACTTTATCAAACTCCATCAAAACAGCTTTGTCCCCACAGGAATTATCGGAGGGAGGGACGAAAAGTCCTTCCCTCTTTTTCTGAACAAAGCGTATAAAGATGGCGTAAAAGCCGTAAAGCAAACGTGAAGGGAGAGAAAGGATTTGGCGGTTCGTGAATACAGACGGGTGCTGATCGGCGCCCTGTGCCTGGACGGGCTGTATCTTGTGATCACGCTGACCTTCTCTCTGTTCAGCTGGAAGACCGTGCCCGGCCTTTTGCTGGGAACGATTTTTGCCGTGGTCAATTCCTGGCTGCGGGAAAAGACGGTCGAGCGGATCGTCAGCATGGGCGAGTTCGGCGACAGAAAGCTTCATCTCAAGAGCTATCTGGGCCGGATGACACTGGCAGGACTTTGCATGTCCGCCGGGTTTGCCTGGCTGGATCCCTTTGCGGTGGTGGTCCCGATGCTTGCACCGGGACTGACCTATCTGTTTCTTGCCCTGACGGGCAGGGAGATCTGATCCCCATGATCGAAGGTGTTTTTCCGGACTGCCGGAGGGATGCTTTCTGTGAAAATCGCCGGCAGAGTTCGGAAAAAAGGAGGTGACAATTTGGGTACTGTAAGTATCGACGGTCCGAGAATATTCTTTACGATCCCTATTTTCGGCGGCATCATCATTACAGAAACAGTGATCAATCTGTTTATCGTGTCGGGCCTTTTGCTGATCGCCTGTCTGATCCTGACGCATAAGATGGAAAAGATCCCGAAAAAGGGTACACAGGTGCTGGCTGAAAAGCTGGTCACGATGATGGACGGCATGGTGGAGGACACCATGGGCAAGCGCTTTGCTTCCATGACCCCGTTTCTGATGGCACTGTTCGCGAGCTCCCTTCTGGGAAGCTTGATCAGCTTTATCGGCCTCAGATCCACCACCCAGGACTTCAACACGACTCTGTGCTGGGCACTGGTGACCGCGTTCTTTATTCATTATTACGGCTTTAAGGCCAACGGCTTCAAGGGTTATCTGCACAGCTTTGCCGAGCCCTATTCCTTCATGATGCCCATCAACGCGCTGGGCATCATCACGACGCCGATGTCCATGTCGCTGCGTCACTTTGCAAACGTACTGGGCGGCAGCGCCATCATGACGCTGATCTACTGGGCATTCGCCGGTCTGAGTTCGGCCATCAAGCTGCCGATCCCGCTTCTGCAGGCAGGTATCCCGGGTATTATCTCGCTGTATTTTGACCTGTTCAGCGGCGTGATCCAGGCGTATATCTTCTGTATGCTGACGATGGTATATGTATCCAATGTCGTACCGGAAGAATGATCGAACAAAACCTAACTTAAAGTTCTGACAAAGAAAGGAATATCATTATGGAACTGGAAACCATGAATGTATTAGCAGACGCACTTATCAGAATGGGCTCCGCCATCGGCGCAGGTCTGGCCCTGATCGCAGGTATCGGCCCCGGTATCGGTGAAGGTTACACCGCAGGTAAGGCTGTTGAGGCTATCGGCCGTCAGCCCGAATCTTCCGGCGCTGTCACCAGAACCATGATCGTCGGCTGTGCAATGGCCGAGACCACCGGTATCTACGGTCTGTTCATCGGTCTGGCTCTGCTGTTCTTCAACCCCCTGCTGTAATTTCCGAAATTACATTAGATTCAGCGGGACATCCCCGCGGGGAGGAACAACACAATGCCAACTGCATCGGTATTTTCAATCAACGGCTGGCAGCTTGTCTTTACGCTCCTGAACCTTCTTTTAAACTTCTTCATCCTCAGAAAATTCCTCTATAAACCGGTCAAGAAGATGATCGAGTCCCGGCAGAAAGAGGTGGAGGAAACCTATGCCCGCGCCGATGAGGCCCAGGAAAAGGCCGAGTCCATGCGGGACGAGTACGAAGAAAGACTCGCCAGCGCCAAAAAAGACGCGGATGATATCGTCCGCGACGCGACCCGCCGCGCTCAGCTGCGCACCGAATCCATGATCAGCGAAGCAAGAGATACTGCCGCCGGTATTATCTCGAGAGCCCACGATCAGATCGCCGCAGAGCGGAAAAAAGCGGTCAATGAGATCAAAAACGAGATCGCCGACATCGCCCTGCTGGCCGCCGGCTCCATCCTCGAGAAGGACATGGATGACGAGGCTCACTGCCGGATGATCGACGACTTCATCGAGAGTGCAGGTGACGGCGGATGGCAGAACTGATCCAGAAGGTCTATGCCGAGGCGCTCTTCGGCGCCGCTCTGGAGGACGGCGTGCTGGACACGGTACGTAAAGAACTGGACGAACTCAACGGACTGTTCGGCGAATCTCCCGAGTTTCTGACCATGCTCTCGTCTCCCGCGCTGACCCCTGCCGAAAAGGGCGGTATCCTTGAGACCACCTTCGGCGGAAAAGTCGAAGCGCACCTGTATAATTTCCTGCGGATCCTTGCCGACAAGGGAAGGGCAGCCGCTTTTCCGGCTATCGCAGAGGAATTCCATACGCTCTGTCGTGATCATGACGGCGTCATTCTGGTGGAGGCTTCCACCGCTGTTCCCATGACCGAAGATCAGAAGGCAAAGCTTTCCGAAAAGCTTGCTGCCAAGACCGGTAAAAAGATCGAGCTGAAAAACATCGTCGACCCCGAGCTTCTGGGCGGCATGGTCCTTCGTTATGAAGGCAGCGAGATCGACGGTTCGGTCAAAGAACGGGTCCATTCTCTGCGGCGCAGACTGCAGAGCACCATCGCATAATCCCCATTTCAGTTGAAAAGGAGGGTCCAAATGGAACTGCGTCCTGAAGAGATCTCACAGCTGATCAAAGCGCAGATCAAAAACTACCAGTCCAAACTGGAACTCAAAGATATCGGTACTGTCGTTACCGTCGGTGACGGCATTTCCCGTGTATACGGCCTGGATAACTGCATGTCCGGCGAGCTGCTGGAATTCCCCGGCGGCGTCTATGGCATGGCACTGAACCTGGAAGAAGACTTTGTCGGTGCCGTACTGCTGGGTGCCGATGATGATATCAAAGAGGGCGACACCGTCCGCCGTACCGGCGAGATCGTTTCTGTTCCCGTCGGCGAAGCCATGCTGGG
>JAFQND010000216.1 GCA_017396055.1 Oscillospiraceae bacterium | reverse complement strand
GTCCGGCATATCCATGATGAACTCATCTGCACAGACGGTGCGGCATGCTTTGCGGACATCCTCCATCGGAGCATCCAGACGGCCGTAACGAATATTGTCCGCGATGGTGCCGGAGAAGATGAAGCTGTCCTGCAGCATGATACCCATCTGGGAACGGAGAGAGTGCAGGGTAACTTTGGAAATGTCGTGTCCGTCGATCAGTACCCGTCCGCCGCTCAGATTATAGAAGCGGGAGATCAGATTGACAACGGTGGTCTTGCCCGCGCCGGTAGGACCGACCAGAGCGATGCTCTCACCGGGCTTGACCTCAAAGGAGAGGTTCTCCAGAATGTTGGTGCCGGGAACATAGGCGAAGGTAACATCATCAAAGGTGACGCCGCCCTCGATGGGAGGCAGCTCCGTGGCGCCTTCACAGTCGTCGACCACGACGGGCTCATCCATCATTTCAAAGATACGCTCCAGATAGGCGATCGAGTTGATGACGGAGTTGTACAGGTTGGACAGGTTCAGAAGAGGTTCCCAGAAACGTCCGGCATAGTTGGACATAGCGATGATGGTACCGAAGGGAACAGCGGGATTAACCAGCAGAATACCCACCAGATACATGGCGCCCAGCGTCCAGACGGACAGGTTTTCAACGGTGAACCAGACGGTGTTGGAGATGTACAGAGCCTTGATCCAGCGGCTGCGGTACTCATGGTTCAGACGGTCATAAATGACGGCATTCTCGTCTTCACGGACAAAGAGCTGATTCAGCTTCGCGCCGTCGATGGATTCCTGGGTGTAGGCATTCAGGTTGGAGCCCTTGTTGGAAACCAGCTGCCATGCCTTGCGCTGTGCGGGCTTGATGGTGAAGATCAGTGCGATAAAGATGGGGGTGCCCGCAATAACGATCAGAGCCAGCGGCTTGCTCATCGTGAACATGAAGAAGCCGATGAAGATCAGGTTCAGAAGGTCCAGGATAAAGTTGATGATGCCGTTGGAAAGCATATCCGATACGTTGTTGACATAATGGATAACACGGGTCAGGATCTTGCCCTGAGGGCGGTCATCGTAATACTGGAAGGGAAGCTTCTGCAGATGCTCGAACAGATCTCTTCTCATCTCGTAAACGATCTTCTGTCCCACGATGGCCATCAGACGGGAACGTACCGTCGTCATGGCGATGGAAACAAGAATGGTCGCAATGGTGAGGAACGTCAGCAGGATCAGCTGCTTTACATTCTTCTCGGGGATGGTCACGTTGAAGGCATGCTCCAGGATCATGGGGTAGAGCAGCGAGGAAAGCGTACCGACAATGCTGCAGATCAGTGCAATGATGATCAGCTTGGCATGTCTCTTGGCATAGATGATGGCGCGGCCAAAATGCTGGATATTAAACGACGAGGTCAACACTTCGTCGGTATCGTATTTATTTCTTGCCATCAGTCCTCACCTCCCTCATTCTCTTCTTCGGCGCCCATGGCTTCCTGCAGAACGCAGATATCAGTATAGAATCCGCCCTTCTTCATCAGCTCTTCGTGGGTACCGATCTCGGTGATTCGGCCGTCTTTCAGAACGATGATGCGGTCGGCGCGCTTGGTGGTGGAGATACGCTGTGCCACGATCAGCTTGGTGCAGACAAAATCAAGGTTATTCAGGCTGTTCTGAATAAAGTGTTCGGTCTCCATATCAACTGCCGAGGTGGTATCGTCCAGGATCAGAATGGAGGGACGGATCGCCAGCGCACGGGCCAGCGCCAGACGCTGTTTCTGACCGCCGGAGAGGCCGACGCCGCGTTCGCCGATCAGGGTGTTGAAGCCTTCATCCAGCCGCTCAACAAAGTCGGCAGCCGAGATCTCGGCGTAATGCTTCACATCTTCTTCGCTCATGTCGGAATTGCCGTAAGCGATATTGCCGTCGACGGTATCCGAGAAGAGGAATACATCCTGTGTTGCCATACCGATGCCTCTGCGCAGAGTGGGCAGATCCCACTCCTTGATGGGAACGCCGTCGATACACAGCGAGCCGGAAGCGATATCATAAAGTCTGGGGATCAGGTTAACAAACATGGTCTTGCCGGAACCGGTGTTGCCCATGATGGCGATGGTCTCGCCGGGTTTGATGTCGACTGTGATATCGTGCAGGATCTCTTTTCCGCCCAGTTTCAGAGAGACCTGATCAAAGGTGATGCGGCCTTCAACTTTGCAGTCCTTTTTGGTGCTGTCGACGCGGCTGACGACCATGGGACGGCTGTAGTAAAGCTCGATGACCTTTTCGATACTGGCGCCGAAGCGCTGCATATCGTTCAGGATATTGCCCAGCAGGCGGACAGGTCTTGCAAAGAGGCCTGTCAGGCTGGAGAACGCCAGCAGCTGACCGAGGGTGATACGGCCTTTCATAACAAAGATACCGCCCACCAGCAGCACAACGATGCTCAGTGCCTGTGCGGAAAACTCAATGAAGGGATAGAAGGTCAGCCAGTATTTGTTGACCTTCAGGTTTGCGGCGCTGAAATCAGAGTTACAGGTGTCAAAACGTCCGATCTCATAATCCTCTCGGGCAAATGCCTTGACAACACGGTTGCCGGCGATATTCTCCTGTGCGCGGGAGTTCATGACTGCCAGCTTCTCACGCAGACCGCGGTAGTAAGGACGTACCTTGCGGGAATAGGTGAAGGAGCACAGGAAGATGAACGGCAGAATGACGCACAGGATCAGGGTCAGCAGCGGGTCAATACTGATAAAATAAATCAGAACCGATGTGAAAAGCACAATTCCTTCCACCGTGATACGGACATCCCAGTTGACCGCATGGGAAACTGCGTCAAGGTCGCCGGTCAGACGGGTCATCAGGTCGCCGGTGCGGTTTTTGTCATAAAAGCCCATATCCTGTCTCTGCATATTCCGATAAAGATACGAGCGGACATTGGCCAGAAAACCGGTACAGCTCTTTTCAAAGCTCATCAGCTGCAGATAGCCGATGCTGGTGCGCAGCAGGGTAAAGCCGATCAGCAGAAGGACCAGCGGAACCAACAGATCGATCCTCGAATTGCCGTCAACAGGCGCCAGGACCTTGTCGACGATCAGCTGAGAGATGGTCGGATTGATCAGCTGCATCAGCGCATTGACGATCACCAGCACGATGGCGGTGATGTACATTTTTCGATACCCTTTCATGTTTTCCCATATCCATTTTACAGGAAACATACATATCACCTTCCTTACAAGAGATAAGGGCATATCAGCGGGTCGTATGGAATATAGTTTGTTGCTCCCCGCCGTTTAACACCTGTATTATAACATTTGAAGTTGAAAATGGGAACCTTTTTGAGGAAAAAGTTGCATGAATATCCTTGAAATCATTTGTATCGAATGTACACCTTGCACAAATTTCAATGTTTTTTGTAAAATTCCGTATAAAAAGCGAGAAAGGAACGATATCATGTCTCTCAAACTTTCCGGCCGCCTTTCCGACACCGAATCTGCCCGCCTTGAACTGCTCCGCGCCATCGACGAAGCCGGCCGCCGTCGGGACGAGGCACTGCGATATTTTGAGACCGCCGGGGATGATGTTCTCATCGTCTCGGCCATCCACGAACTGGAGTCTGCCTCCGCAAGATACTCCGCCCTCCTCCGTCAGGCCAAAGAAGCGGGCATCCGCCGCACCTTTCCCGAAGCAGAGGCCATGAAGCGCGCCCGCTCCGGCGAAGAGCCGGTATAACCGTTGCATTCGGCTGTTTCTTCTGTTATAATGCAGTTGAACATACCCGAAAGGATGCGGCCTGTATGAAAATGAATCTCTCCGGATTTACCGTCAGCTGTGATGTTCCCATCACGATCGATCTCACTGCCTCAGAAAAAAACGGTGTCAGCCTGTTCACCTTCTCTCTCGGCTGGGACCCCGAGACCCTGGCCGATGCTACCTCTGTCACGGTCAGCTGGCAGCGCCCCATGCTGGACCATATGTACTACTGGACTCCCTCCAGAGGGCTTTCCCGAAAAGTCCTTCCCGACTGGGCCGGTGAGGAATCCTCCATGGTCTCCAAAAGTGCGCCCGTCAGCTGCATTTTCGACGGACGCTCCCGCGCACAGTATGTCTGGGCGCTGGATGAATGTCAGAAGCTGGTCTTCTGCAAAAACGGCGTCATCGAAGAAAACGGAGAAATGCTCTTTGCCTTCCGGCTGCCGCTGAAGCAGTATACTGCCGCCTCCTGTACAAAAGTCACCCTCCGCGCGGACGAACGGGGTCTCTCCTTCGCCGAAGCACTGGGCGATGTGGCCCGCTGGTGGGAAAAAGACTGCGGCATGACCCCTGCCTCCGTACCGGACACTGCCAAAGCTCCCGTCTACTCCTTCTGGTATTCCTTCCATCAGAACGTGATCGCCGCCGAAGTGGAAAAAGAATGCCGCCGGGCAAAAAAGCTGGGCTTTGATATCTGTATCATCGACGACGGCTGGCAGACCGATGACAACAGCCGCGGCTATGCCTTCTGCGGCGACTGGGAAGCCTGTCCTGCCAAAATCCCCGACATGGCGGCCCATGTCAGAGCTGTCCACGATATCGGTATGAAGTATATCCTCTGGTACAGTGTTCCCTTTGTCGGTTATCATTCCAGACATTATAAAGAATTCGAAGGCAAATACCTCTATCAGGTCGAGCGCCTGAACTGTGCTGTCCTTGACCCCCGCTATAAAGAAGTCCGCGAATATCTGACCGGGATCTATCTCAAAGCCCTCAGGGAATGGGAACTGGACGGTTTCAAGCTGGACTTTATCGACCAGTGGCATTTCTCGCCCGACATGGCGCCCTATGACCCCGCCATGGATATCCCCGATCTGTTCGATGCGGCCGACCGGTTCATGCTCGATACCATCACCGCCCTCAGAGCTGTCAAGCCGGACATCCTTCTTGAATTCCGCCAGGGCTATATCGGCCCCAATATGCGAAAATACGGCAATATGTTCCGCGCCGGCGACTGTCCCAACGACCACCTTTCCAACCGGGTGAGCGTCTTTGACCTGCGGATGCTGATGGGTGATTCCGCCGTCCATTCGGACATGCTCATGTGGCACCCTGACGAAAAGCCGGAGACCGCCGCCCTGCAGATCATCAGTGTTCTGTTCGGTGTGCTGCAGTATTCCGCAAAACTGGAACATATGGAGCCCGCCACCTATGAAATGTCCCGTTTCTGGCTGAACTTTGTCAAAAAACACCGCGATCTTCTGCTGGAAAGCCCGCTGGAAGTCTATGAGCCTCACCTGCTCTATACCTGGGCAAAAGCCGCTTCCGATACCGAGAGCATCGCCGTTGCATATACCGCCGACAAATGCCTTGTGCCGGATGTACGAAAGACCATTTATCTGGTCAACGGCACCATGAGCGACCGGATCCTCTGCGAGCTGGAGGGCAGGTTTGCCCTTCATATCCTCAACTGCTGCGGCGAGGAGATCTCTCACGAAGAAAAGACCTTCTCCAGCATCACCGCCCTGAATGTCCCCGCCGGCGGCATGGCTGTACTGGAGGACAGATAAACGGCTGAACGATCCATCGACCCGTTTTTTCCCTTCTCTACGTTTCATCGGTTGAAAGATTTTCCGGTCTGCCCTATCATGTAATCGGAGGTGATCCGATGGACACACAGAAATTCGGTGCATTCATTGCTGCTGTCCGCAAAGAACAGAAGATGACCCAGGCAGAACTGGGAGAAAAACTGCGCGTCACCGACAAAGCGGTCAGCCGCTGGGAGCGGGGACTTGGTTTTCCGGATATCAATACCCTGGAGCCGCTGGCCGACGCACTGGGGCTCACCGTTCTTGAACTGATGCGTTCCGAACGGCTGCCCGAACCTGCTCTTCCGGTGGAAAAAGCAGCCGAAGCGCTTTCCTCTGCTCTGACCGCCGCAGAACAACAGCGCAAACAGCTGATAAAAACTCTTCTTCGAAACCTGATCCTCTCTTTTGTCGGTATTCTCGTCGTTCTCGTCGGCTGGTTCACGCTCACCGGTCTGATGACCAGAAAGGATGTCTTCCTCGTGGATTATGCTGCTCTTCCTTCGGGAACAGTTATCACGATACGCGCCGGTGTTGCGGGGCCTATGGGCTATATCCGCCGCTGTGCCGATATTTCCGATGATCCGACCGAGGCCAGGCTGCGCTTTTACTCCGCTTTCGGCGGCCTCAACAGCCGGATGGGAGCAAAAAACGTCTTCCTCATCCCGGTGGACGAGGAGTGTTCCGCCATCTGTTTCGAAGGAAGAGATGATCCCGTCCTCATCCGGGATTCTTCCGGAAAATGGGTCCTTCCCACATGAGCTTCTGCTCCCTTTGCCGCGCAAGGGGAGCTTTTTCTTTACTTTGCTCTCACATCATGCTACAATGAAAAAAACGTCTGAAAGGAGTTTTTTATGGAACCGAAATTTATCTGCCACCCCGATTTTGCCGACATCATTCCCGTCGATGTCTTCCATAAAGAAATGGACAACACCGTCCCGGATCCCACTCCGCCGGAACTTCAGAACCGCCATATCCTCTTCCGGAAAAAAGCTGTGCTGAAAAAATCCGGCAAAGCTGTTCTGAAGATCACCGCCGACGACTATTATAAGCTGTATATCAACGGTGTCTTTGTCACCCAGGGTCCCGCCGCATCCTACCCCCATTGCTACAATTATAATGAAGTTGACGTGACCGGATATCTGTGCGAGGGTGAAAACACTTTTGCCGTTCACACCTATCACCAGGGGCTGATCAACCGCGTCTGGGTCTCGGGCGACCGGAGAGAGATGTTCTGGTTTGACCTTTCTCTTGACGGCGAAAGGGTGCTCGTCAGCGACGAAAGCTGGCTCTGTGCCGACCACACTGCCTATTCCTCCGCCGGTATCATCGGCTATGAAACGCAGTTTCTGGAGCAGTACGATTCCTCCGCGCCGGAAGTGGGTTTTGAAAGCATATCCTTCGACGATTCCCGATGGGATCATGCCGCGGTCTTCCTCCATGCGAACTATACCCTCAGAAAACAGGAGACACCCCAGCTGACCTTCTCTGAAACGGTGCCCGTCAGAACCGAGCTTATCCCCGGCGGCATCCGTATCGACTTCGGCTTTGAAGCGGTGGGAACTCTCGCCGCAAAGGCAAAGGGCAAAAAGGGCGACACCGTCCTCATCCGTCTGGGCGAAGAGCTGAACGACGACGGTTCGGTCCGGTTCGAG
>JAFQND010000215.1 GCA_017396055.1 Oscillospiraceae bacterium | reverse complement strand
GGGAGCGCGCTCTCCGTCTTTGAACCAGGTGAGGATATCAGGATCCTTCAGCGGGATCTCCTGTTCGTTCCAGACATATTCCCTGCCCTGCAGGTACTTTGCAAAGAAGCGATAGACCTCATGGCGGGTCTTGGAGTTATACTGATGGTCGGCGACCTGATAGAAATGATGCACATTCTTCTCCTCGCCGAAAAGCCCGTAGGCTTCCCGCATCATCGGCAGCTCTGCCGTTTCGAGATTACAGGTCCAGTCGCCGGTGGAGCCCGCAAGGAAAAGAGGTCTGGGCGCCAGGGCGGCGCACATTTCCATATTGATGGCCTCCCGGCGGAGACCGGGGGCATTTTCACACTGACAGCCGCCCTCAAAATGAAGCGACATCATATTGATGGGAGCGACCGCTTTGATACGGTCATCCGACAGGGCGAGGAAGAGCGACTGGCTGCCGCCGCCGGACGCACCGGTGACACCGATCCGGCTGCCGTCAACCTCCGGCATCGAACAGAGAAGGTCCAGCGCGCGGATATTGTTCCACAGCTGTACACCCACACCGTTGGTGAGCCAGAGCTCGTTTTCGGCTCCCGCACCGTATTCATGGCTCAGCTGCCGGCTGTCCGCCATGCCGATCATGTCGGTGACAAGACAGACAAAGCCCATCTTTGCAAAATTGGCGATCTGCTGGGGATAATCGGCTTTTTCGCTGCGGTGGAGACGCTGTTCCCGCCAGTGTCCGATGACGTTCAAAATCGCAGGCGCAGGACGAAGCAGCGGTTTGGGCAGATAAAGATTACCGGTGGACCAGAGCCCGGGGAAACTCTCGAACATCACCTTCTGTACCGAATAGCCATCATATTCCCCTACCAGCTGATAGCGGGCATTGAGCGGTGTCTTTTCCGGCCAGGGATAAAGGCCTGCCGCCATGCGTAGGTTGAACCGCAGCTCTTCCCGGCGCTGTTCCAGTGCTTCTTTTGTGGTGAAAACGGGTGCCGCAGACGCGGTATAAAGGCTGCGCAGGTCATAATTTGTACGGGTCCGTTTCATAGAGATTCCTCCCTTTCCGTTCTATCTTCATTATACCTGTCCCGAAGGGATTTGCCATCGATAATCAGCCAAGAATAGTATAAAAAAAGACCATCCTGAGTGATCGTCTCAGATCTGGTCTTTTTCAGGGGTCATTTCTTTTTGCCGTAAAGATCTTCCTGCAAAACAGACAGATTCTCACGGATACGGTCAAAGTAAGAGAGCATCTGTTCGATTTCTTCTTCGGTAAAGCCCTTCAGCTTTGCTTTGGTGAGCGTATCCAGCGCGGCGATCGATTTTTCCGCCATCGCCTTTCCCTCTTCGGTCAGATAAACCATATTATAACGGGAGTCTTTCTCGTCAGGGCATCTGCTGATCAGACCGGCTTTTTCCATCCGGCGAAGGGACACACCGAGCGAGGCGCGGCTGACGCCGATGATGCAGGCCAGCTCACACTGGCTGCGGCCGTCTTTTTCCAGAAGCAGTTTCAGAATGGGAGGCTGTCCCGGATGAATTTTTTCGCCCTCCAGTAATTTATACAGGCACACCCGGTTGAGCCGACCAACGTTCCGGTCGATCTCACGGTATCTGTGCACATGGTCTGCCATTCAACCGTCTCCTTTCTTGACTTACTTTTATTGTACTCCTTTGGTTTAGGAAAGTCAATGGAAAAACAAAAGAGCCGCCCCGAAAGACGGCTCTTTTCATTTCAGAAAACAGGATCAGGCCTTGGCCTTTTTCTTGTCGTAAGCGCGAAGGATAAAGATGATCGCAACCAGAGCAGCGACACCGACACCCAAGGTGACAAAGACATTGCCGTTGGAGAAGCCGGCTGCCAGATAGCCGATGAAGGCGGCGATGGCAGTAACGATCGCATAGGGCATCTGGGTGGAAACGTGCTGCATGTGGTCCACACCGGCACCGGTGGAGGACAGGATGGTGGTATCGGAGATGGGAGAGCAATGGTCACCGAAGACAGAGCCGGCCAGGGTAGCAGCCAGAGCAGCGATCAGCAGATGAGCCTCGGGGCAGGCTTCCATAACGACCAGAACGATGGGGATCAGAATGCCGAAGGTGCCCCATGCGGTGCCCATGGAGAAGGACAGCAGAGCAGCAACGACAAAGACGATGGCGGGGATGAAAGCAAAGGAAACGTTCATCTGCTCGACCAGAGCGCCGACATATTCGCCGGTGCCCAGCAGGTCACGGCAGACGCCGCTGATGGTCCATGCCAGGGTCAGGATAGTGCAGGCGGGAACCATGGATTTGATACCCTCGTTGATGCCGGCCATGAAATCACGGAACTTGACAACACCGCGGGGAACGAACAGCAGGAATGCAACGATCAGGCCGCCGGCGCCGCCCAGTACCAGAGAGAAAGCAGAGTCGCAGTTGCCGAAGCCGTCAGCCAGGGTCATACCGCCCTCAAAGAAGCCGCCGGTGTACAGCATTGCCAGAACAGAGAAGACGATCAGACCGATAACGGGAATGATCAGGTCAAATACGCGGCCCTTGGTCTCGACGTTTTCCTCTTTGGAAGCGGTGTCGACAGCGCCCAGATTGCCTTCTGCGGCAGCAGCCTCAGCCTTTGCCATGGGACCGAAGTCCAGCTTGGTGCAGCAGAGAACAACAACCAGAATAAGAGAGAGCAGAGCGTAAAGGTTATAGGGAATAGAAGCGATGAAAGCAGCCATGGGGCTGGTGAAAGTACCGGCATCGACCAGGTTGGAACCGACTGCTGCAGCCCAGCTGGAGATGGGGGCGATGATGCAGATAGGAGCGGCGGTGGCGTCGATGATGTAAGCCAGCTTTGCACGGGAAACCTGATACTTGTCAGTGACGGGTTTCATAACGGTGCCGACGGTCAGGCAGTTAAAGTAGTCATCGATGAAGATCAGTGCACCCAGACCTGCGGTAGCCAGCTGTGCGGAACGTTTGGACTTGAGCTTGGAAGCAGCCCAGACGCCGTAAGCATGAGAGCCGCCTGCCTTGGTGATGACAGCGACCAGTGCGCCCAGGAAGCAGAGGAACAGAATGATGTTGACGTTGTCAGCAAACTTGGAGGACATCAGAGAGAAGGTGACGTCAACAGTACCGACAGCAACACCCATCACGCCGGTAAAGGCATTGCACGCATAGATCAGGGTACCTGCAAAGATACCGACCAGCAGCGAAGAGATAACCTCCTTGGTGATCAGAGCCAGAACAATGGCGATCAGCGGAGGCAGGATGGACAGCCATCCTACTTGGATCATTTCCATACATATTCTCCTTTTTCAGTGTTTTACACTTTAATGCGATATATTATAGCACATTTCAACAGGATTTGGCAACCTCTATTCCCGCTTTTGGATATAATTCATTCACTTTTATGAAAAATTGATGAAATTTTCCTGTATAAACATTCTATATCATGCAATATAGTGCACGTCATACAGGCATCTGCTTGACAAATACCATTTCCCATATTATGATGAAGAAAAAAAGGAAAAGAGGGAGAATATGACCAATATCGTTTTCAGCTTTGATACGGAAGATTATGTCAACGAAAAAGGCGCCGACGGTATCGTCAGAGCCGGACGCATTCTCAGGGAAAACGGCATCAAAGGCTGTTATAATGTCGTAGGCTGGCTGGCCGAAGCGCTGGAAAAATGGGGCCGCGAAGATGCCATCGAAGAGCTCAGACTGCATGAGACCGAGACCCATTCCCTCCGTCACTCTTATCATCCCACTATCTGTGAATATACCGACATCGAAGATTTCGACAAAGCCATGCGTATCTTCCGCGAAAACGAAGAGAGTTCGCTGGGCATGGTCCGCCGTGTCGTCGGCAACGAAGCATTCCACGCCGCCTGTCCGCCCGGATTCTATCTTTCCTATGTGGGCTATTACGGCTATGCCGATATGGGCTTTAAGCTGGTGGACGGTTCGAACTGCGTCTATGACGAAAAGAGCGGCAGAGTCATGAACATCTGCAACATCGGCTGCCTCCCCTGCAAATTCTCGGCGGACAGTTTCCTGCGCTGGGACAGACCGCAGATCCTCGAGATGATCGAAAAGATCGCCAAACTGGAAAACGTCATTCTCTTCCATCATCCCCAGAAGAGCACCCTGACCACCTTCTGCGACAAGCAGAATTTCGACGGCTATAACACCGAAGGCGAATGGCAGCTCAGCGACCTGCTGCCGGAAGAGACCGTCAGAAAATTCGAAGAGAATTTCCGCTTCTTTGTCGAGACGATAAAGGCAGACCCCAGATTCCATATCGTCACCTGTTCGGACATCGTCCGGGAAAATGCCGACCCCGAAAGAACCATCCGCCCAAGCGATATCCCCGCCCTCAAAGCGGCGCTGGAGGAGGATTTCTTCCCCGTCACCGAGCCCGGCTCCTTCTGTCTGAGCGACATCCTGCTGGCTTCGAGAGATCTCCTTCTGGGCAAAGAGGAACACCACTGCGGCAAGGTCTATGGTTTTATGGATGTTCCCTATGCTGTCACACAGCCGGTGAAGGTTACCGCAGAAGAGCTTCGGGAAAGCGCCGCTCAGATCAGAGACGGCGAATTCCTCCCCACCGTGATCGAAGCGGGCGGCAAAAAACTGGGCCCCGCCGACTGGCTGAGAGCCGCGCTTCAGATCCTTTCAGGCAGCGAACAGGCCGTCATCGTTCCCGACAAGTGGCAGATCGACCTGAACGAATTCCCCATGCTGCGGGATCTCTGTTATCGCGGCACCTGGATCCACTCCCCCGAACTGGAAGACCGTTTCATCTCCGACCGGCTGAGGCTGCAGAGCTGGACCATCCGGCTGCCCAAAGGCTCCACCCGCAGAATCTATTAACGAAAGAAGGATCATCATGACCGACGTTATTTTCAGCTTTGATACCGAAGATTATGTCAACCCGAAAGGCGCCGACGGTATTCTCCGCACCGGACGCATCCTCCGTGAGCACGGCGTCAAAGGATGTTATAATGTGGTCGGCTGGCTGGCCGAAGCACTGGAAAAATGGGGCCGCACCGATGTCATCGAAGAGCTGCGCCATCACGAGATCGAGTCCCATTCGCTGAGACATTCCTATCATCCCACCATCTGTGAATACACCGATATCGAAGACTACGACGAAGCCCTCGCCCTCTTCAAAAAGAACGAGCAGGAATCGATGGCAATGGTCCGCCGCGTGCTCGGCAACGAGAATTTCTATGCCTTCTGTCCTCCCGGTTCTTCGATCTCCTATGTGGCGCACTATGGCTATGCCGAAATGGGCGTACCGGTCTGCGACGGCGACTATGTCTTTGACCCGGTCAGAGGACGCTCGGTCAACTGCTGCAACGTCGAATGCCTTCTTTATAAATATTCCTGCGACCTGTTCATC
>JAFQND010000214.1 GCA_017396055.1 Oscillospiraceae bacterium | reverse complement strand
GGTATCGAAGACGGAAAACTTTATATGCTGCTCAATCAGATGGTGGCACCCGACTATATGCATTCCCTTGACCTGTATATTTTCGACGAAGAGGCAGAGAAATTCACCCAACTCTGGTCAAGACCCATTCCCTTCAAACTGAACACCAATATCTACACCCTTCCTGACGGTCGGCTGATGCTGCCGGGCAGAATAGGCGAGCTGGATAAATTCCCCAACACCCCCGCCCTGATGACCGCTGAAAAGATCGACTCGGAATGGAAACTGGAATATATCGCCCCGGACGGAAATCTTCCCGACGGTACAAAGTATGTTTATCCTGAACTGAGCGCCATTCTGGACGGCGACGACATCTGGATGTTCTGCCGTGACGACAAACGGCAGGTCCCCCTGGTATACAAAGGAAAAGCCGGCGGTGAGTGGACCCTTTATGCCCATGATATCCCCTTTATCGATTCGAAGATCTATTCCGGCACCCTTTCGGACGGAAGAAATTATCTGATCGGCAATATCTGGCACGAAAAGAACGAATACCGCAGAGCGATGCTGGCCATCTTCTTCAGCGAAAAGGGCACGATGAACTTCACCGAAGGCTATCTTCTGCAGGACGGCTATTCGGAAGAGCTGGGCTATGGCGGCATTCAGTGGAGCTATCCCTGTGCATGGGAAGAAGACGGCAAACTGTATGTGATCTATACCGGATGTGTGGAGGACAATGACCACCGCGCGGCTGTTCTGTCCATCCTTCCGCTGAAATAAGGAGAATGATATGAAGCTTTATCTGCCGGAAAACGGTGCTGTTGTTTCACTGATGACCGATCAGCAGAAATATTTCCGCGCCCATACCGATGAACTGATGCCCGATGTGGAATATGACTGGAGAAGCCTTGTCAAACAGACGGTCTTCGATTGTTCGACGCCCGAAAAGGTGCGTTTTACCTGGGAGGACGACGGGAAAGAAAACCATGTCCTGTCCGTTTCCCGTTCTGAAGAGATGACCGGTGCAAGGCGGTTTGATGTGACCGGCACGGAATTTTACTGGGAAAACGGCGAGATCGGCGTGACCTATTACTGGCAGGTCGATGACAGCGAGGTACGCTCTTTCACGACCGAAGATCTGCCTCCGCGTTTTCTTCATATCGACGGCACCACCAACGTCCGCGATATCGGCGGCTGGAAAGCGGCTGACGGAAAGGTGATCAGACAGGGACTTCTTTACCGCGGCTCGGAGTTTGAGACCCATGTGACGATCACCGAAGAAGGTATCCGTGTTCTGAAAGAAGAGATGGGTGTCCGCACCGACCTTGACCTTCGCGGCGAAGCGGTGGGCAGGATCTCCGAAAGTCCTCTGGGGAAAGATGTGCAGTTCTGTCTGATCCCCGTCAAGGCTTATGATGAGCTGATGGCTGACCCCACCAATGTCCGCGAGGTATTCGCGGTGCTGGCGGAAGAGAAGAATTATCCGGTCTATTTCCACTGCTGGGGCGGCGCTGACCGCACCGGTACCATCGCCTATCTGCTGGGCGGAATTCTGGGCGTGGAGAAAGAGGACCTTCTGCTGGATTATGAGCTGACCTCGCTTTCTGTGTGGGCAAACCGTACCCGCAAGCGGGCGGACGTCGTTGCCTGGCTGGCTGAGATGGACAAATGGGGCAGCGACCCGAAGGAGCAGTCTGAGAATTTCCTCCGCTCGCTTGGTGTGACCGATGGAGAATTTGAGAATATCCGGAAGATCCTTCTGGATTGAGTGAAAGAGAAAAGCCTCCCGTGATGGGAGGCTTTTACTGTTTCCGGTATTCGCTCGGCGTGCAGCCGAATCTTTCCCGGAAGAGCCGGTTGAAATAGCTGATGTTCTGAAAACCGCATTCCAATGCCACCGCGAGGACGGTCATGGAGGTTCGCTTGAGCAGTTCGGCAGCGCGTTCCAACCGGACCCGGTTCAGATGAACGCGGAAACACTCGCCGGTCTGGCGGAGAAAAAGACGGCCCAGATATTTTCCGTCCATGTGACATTCCTTTGCCAGTTGTTCCAGCGTCAGAGGCTGCATATAGCGGATGGATACTAAGCGGATAACGGCCTGTACAGCAGGATGGTATTTTCCGGACGGAGAGGATGCTGTCTCCCGTCCGGCGATGAGCTCGGCGAGGATGCGTACGGAGCGGCGAAGTTTTTCCGGGTCGGTAAGAGGTGTGCAGGCAGCAGCCTCAGCCTGCAGTCTTGCGAGGCTGACACCGGTGTGGGCGGCAGCGAGCCGAAGGCGCCTTTCTCCTGCCGGCAGGGTCAGGCTGCCGGCATAGACCACACCGATCACCTGACCGTCCCGGATGACAGGGCAGGCAAACTCCGCCATGCCGAAAGCACAGATCCCTTCGAACGGTTCACCCTGCATCGCTCTGCGGTTGGCGTGATCTTTACAGGTAAGACATCGGGCAAGCCCTTTGGCAGTGGATTTTGCCGCCGAGCAAAAAGCCGACGCGTGGATCTGCTGGTCGGCGGGAAGCGAAAGATCCCCCAATCCGCCCAGGTCACAGACTGAGAAATGTGCACCGCAGTTTTTTTCAAAAAAGCAGATGATCTCCTGAAGCGGCAGCTTTTTCATCCAATCACTTCCTGACATTTTGGGATGTTTCTTTTCTATTATTCTGCCATATATCACTCCAAAGTGCAAGGTTTTCTTTCACCAGTACAAGAAAAAGAGCAGGATGTCTGTTATACTGAAACCAGAAGCGAAAGGAGCGTGTATCCATGAAAAAATATGATCTGATCGTTGTGGGCGGCGGCCTGACCGGTACTGCCGCTGCTGTCGCTGCCGCAAGAGGCGGTTTATCTGTACTGATCGTCGAGCAGAGCGGTGCGCTGGGCGGTGCGGCATGCACCTGCCTGATCAATCCGTTCATGCCCTATGCTACCAAGGTCCCCACTGCCGCACATCCCGAAGGAGAAGAAATCGCTCTTTCCCAGGGCATGTTCACTGCGATCACCGCCCGTCTGGAGCAGAAGAGCGCTGACGCGATACGCGGCTCGGTCAACCACCGGAGCACCTTCAGCGAAGAATGGCTCAAGATCGTGCTGGACGAGATGACCGATGAGGCCGGCGTGGATGTGCTGTTCCATGCGCCCCTGTGCGGTGTCGATAAGGAAGGGGAGACCCTCAAAGCGATCAGCGTCATCACCAAAAAAGGCGTCATGACCCTCGAAGCCGACGCTTTTATCGACTGCACCGGCGATGCCGACCTGGCTGTTATGAGCGGCTGTCCTTATCATCTGGGCAGACCCGGTGATGAACTCTGTCAGCCCATGACCCTCTGTTTCAGACTGGGCAATATCGATACCGAAGTCTTCTT
>JAFQND010000213.1 GCA_017396055.1 Oscillospiraceae bacterium | reverse complement strand
GGTGTTATAGGAACCTTTGACCATGAAAACGGTCAGGTCGAGACCGTAATAAGCGCATGCTTCAGAGAGGGCAGTACCCCACTGACCGGCACCGGTCTCGGTGGTAACGCTGGTCAGACCCTGTTTCTTGGCGTAATAAGCCTGTGCAATGGCGGAGTTGAGCTTATGGCTGCCGGAGGTGTTGTTGCCTTCGAATTTATAGTAGATCTTGGCGGGAGTGCCCAGTTCTCTTTCCAGATTGTAGGCACGCACCAGGGGAGAAGGACGATAGATACGGTACATATCCCGTACTTCTTCGGGAATTTCGATATAGCGGGTAGTGGCATCCATTTCCTGCTGAGCCAGTTCTTCGCAGAATACGGGGTAGAGGTCTTCCACGGTGGCGGGTTTGCCGGTGACAGGGTTCAGCATGGGATCGGGCTGTTCTTTCATATCGGCCCGGAGATTATACCAATGGGTAGGCATCTGGTCTTCGGTTAGGTAGAAACGATAGGGAATCTTGGTCATAACGGACACTCCTTTTTTGGTTTTGGCCGGCGGAGTTTTGTGCTGCGGAAAAACAAAAAAGCCTTCGTCCACACAGCAATGCTCCATAGCATTACTGGGACAAAAGCCTTGAAACTTCTGCGGTACCACCCAGGTTGGCGAAAAATCGCCCGCTCAGCCACATACGAAAATAAATTGATATGTGTTCCTTTGATAACGGGCGGAAATCCCGTCAGGCACTACTGGGCTTTTGCTGTTCGTCCTGCCCTTGACGAAGATCATTCGTCGGGAAGTCCATTCGGTCAGGTGCCTTTCACCGCATTCCCAGCATCGGCGGCTCTCTTTGCAAAGGCATTCGGGACTTACTCTTCTTCCCATCGGTTTATGTATCATAGTATATACAGATGTCTTTCTTTTGTCAATACTTTTTTGAAAAAACTGTCAAAAGAAAGACGGACATATCCGAAGATATGTCCGTGTGTATTACAGCAAAACGGTATAGATCTCTTCGCCGCCGTTGACAAAGATCTCTGCCATATAACCATCGCGGATGATCTTCAGATCCCGCACTTCGCCTTCATATACAAGAGGATCGCGGCCTTCGCGTTTTACAATAAAGCCGGTCTCTGTCCGTTCCAGACAGGGGTCAGAGTCGGTCATCAGATGCTGCACTTCTTCGGCGGGATAGCCGTATACTCTGCCGTCTTTCAGGGTCAGCTGACGGGGGACCGACATACATCCGATATCTTTTTCGGCATATCCGGCGTATTTCCAGCCGGGTACCCACGAGATCAGAAGGCAGCGTCCGAGATGATCGCGGAAGACCTGTCCCGCATACTGGTCGGGTCCTTTGTCAACACAGCCGGTGACTTCGGGGGTGAACTTTCCGTCTGTAAAGCTGCCGTACATGACTGAGAAATAATGGCTGCTCTTGCTGCAGACCGAGGCGGTCAGCAGGTATTTGTCCCCGGCAGGCATGAAGGAAGGACATTCGGCATAGATGGAATCAGCCCATTCGGACATGATGCCCTCATATTCCCAATCAAAGAGGTTTTCACTTCTGTAAAGCAGAAGTCTTGCAGTTTTGGTCTCGGGATTGCCGGTAGCCATGACACAGTAATATTTTCCGTCGATACAGGTCACAGCAGGATCTCTGAAATCGGGTCCGCCGTCGGCGGGATAGCGTGCGATGACGGGATTGCCTTCATACTTTTCGAAATGAATACCGTCGGAGGAATAGGCGACACTGACGCACTGGTTTTTCTGCTCAGCTCCCTCCGGTGTGTGAATGGAAGCATAGAACAGATAGAGCACGTCGTCCTTGACGATGGCAGTACCGGACCAGCAGCCCTCACAGTCATAGGGCATATCGGGAGCGAGTGCGACCGGCAGCTCCTCCCAGGTCAGAAAATCCTTCGTTCTGGCGTGGCCCCAGTGCATATGCTGCTTCCAGGGAATTTCGTAGTCGGGGGCATGCTGATAAAATACATGATAATAGCCTTTGTAATACACCAGACCGTTGGGGTCGTTGACCCATCCTTTTGCGGGCCGGTAATGACAATTCAGCTTTTGCAGGTAATCCATATTCATCCTCCTGTCTGCCTTTTTTTCTGGCTTCAGTATAGCACAGCGAAAACAGAATGTAAACAGAGAATATTTTCGCCGTTATGAAAAAATCCCAGCCAGAGAAATTAAAAACTTTTTCGATTTTTCGTGACTTTTTTTCAAAAACCCCTTGCATTTTTCGGCGGTTTGTGATATCCTTTTATTTCGTGAGATATACGTACTTTGGCGTATGTGAAAGAGGTGAACACAATGAAAGAGGGTATCCATCCCAACTACAAGCCCACCGTCATCAAGTGTGCTTGCGGCGCTACTTGGGAGACTGCTTCCACCAAGGAGTCTATCAGCGTTGAAGTTTGCTCTAAGTGCCATCCTTACTTTACCGGCAAACAGAAACTGGTTGATACTGGCGGACGAGTTGACAGATTCAAGAAGCGTTTTGGTCTTGGCAAATAAGTTATAAAACGCAACCAGTACAAGGCGGTGCACCGAAAACTCCGGTTTTCATGTGCCGCCTTTTCTGTTCGTTGTAAGGGAGGAACAGCCATGCAGAAGGATTACGTTACCGTCCGCGATTTTGCACAGGACGAATTCGTTGTTAAAAAATCCCGCTTTATCGGCTATTCAAAACATGTGGAGTCCGAAGCAGAGGCCATGGCTTTTGTACAGGAGATCAGCAAAAAACACTGGGATGCCAGCCATAATGTCTATGCCTTTTCGCTCAGAGATGGCATGACCCGCCGTTATTCCGATGACGGTGAACCGCAGGGTACTGCCGGTGTGCCGGTTCTGGATGTCATTCTCAAAGAAGATATCGTCAATGTCTGTGTTGTCGTGACCCGTTATTTCGGCGGTATCCTTCTGGGCGGCGGCGGACTGGTCAGAGCCTATTCGCAGGGAGCGCGCATAGCGCTTGCCGCTGCGGACAAGATGTACATGACCACCTGCTATACCCTGATGATGAGTTTTGATTATAATCTCTATGGCAAGATCACCTATATTCTGCCCGATTACGGCATCGTTGTGCGAAATTCCGACTTTACAGATGTTGTTACACTGGAACTGGCGATCCGTGCCGATCAGTACGAAGCGTTTCAGAAAGCCCTGACCGAGCTGACTTTCGGCGCGGTCACTGCCGAGATCATGGAGGAATACTTCGGTGATATGAAGTCCCCTTCGGCAGAGGAGTGAAAATTTCCGGAGATTTTCTGTGAAAAAAGAGGATTTTCTCCTTTTTTCCGGTATAGAAGATATGTAAGGATGTTCCGCCGTCTCCGAAAGGAGCTTGAAAATGGATATTTCCTCCTGCAAACAATTCCGTGAACAGACAGAGCAAAACTGTCTCGCGCCGGGAGCGGCCCGTTCCGCATACTCAAAAGGACGTCTTCATCCGGAAGAGTCCTGTCCGCTCCGCACCGATTTTCAGCGGGACCGTGACCGGATCCTGCACTGTAATGCTTTTCGCCGCCTGAAACATAAGACACAGGTCTTTCTGGGTCCCGACGGTGATCATTACCGTACCCGTCTGACCCATACCCTTGAGGTGTCACAGATCGCACGGACGCTTGCGTCGGCGCTGCGCCTCAACGAAGATCTGACCGAAGCTATCGCTTTGGGGCACGATCTGGGACATACCCCTTTCGGTCATGCGGGAGAACGGGCGCTGAATGATGTGGCTCCGTTCCATTTCCGCCATCACCTGCAGAGCGTACGGGTGGCAGAATTGCTTGAACGGGACGGAAAAGGTCTCAACCTTACCTGGGAAGTAAAAAACGGTATCGCCTGTCATTCTGCCGGAAGCGAAGACAAGTGGGCTGCTACGCTTGAAGGAAAAGTTGTCCGCTGGGCAGATAAGATTGCTTATCTGAACCATGATATCGAGGACGCTGTCCGTGCCGGTATCATCACCGAAAGCGACCTGCCGTGGGATGCTGTCTATGTGCTGGGCAGAGGAAAATCCGCACGCATCTCCGCGATCCTCTTTTCCATCATCGAACATAGCGGCGACGATATCTGTATGGCAGAGGAAGTGCTGAAAGCGCACGAGGCGCTGATGCGTTTTATGAATGAAGCGGTCTATACCAATCCCGAAGCAAAGGGCGAAGAACATAAAGCTGAGGCTCTTTTACAGGAACTCTATGCCTATTTACTCAAATATACTGCGG
>JAFQND010000212.1 GCA_017396055.1 Oscillospiraceae bacterium | reverse complement strand
GCCATCAGCAGACCGGGCACGTTCTTGTCACAGTTGGGGACCATGACCAATGCGTCAAAGGCATGGGCCAAAGCCATTGATTCGGTGGAGTCGGCGATCAGGTCGCGGGTGACGAGGGAATATTTCATGCCCACATGGCCCATGGCGATACCGTCGCAGACAGCGATAGCGGGGAAAACGATGGGGGTGCCGCCGGCCATGGCGACGCCCAGCTTGACGGCCTCGACGATCTTATCCAGATTCATATGGCCGGGGACGATCTCGTTGTGGGAGCTGACGATACCGATCAGGGGACGATCCATCTCTTCATTGGTGATGCCCAGCGCGTGGAACAGCGAACGGTGGGCGGCACTTTTTGCGCCTTTGGTAACGGCGTCACTTCTCATAAAGCAAATCCTTCTTTCTCTATGTCATCACAGGGTGATAAAGACGTATGATAACATTATAAGTTGTATGATGACAGCTGTCAAGCATAAATTTCAAAATCGACGGCAGGTCATGATAAGCCTTGTGGTTCCGGCGGTCTCTCTGACGGTAAATCCAAGCCGTTCGTAGAGTGAAACGGCTCTTTTGTTTTCGCGGAATACGTAAAGGAAGATGCCCGCTCCCCCGCTCGATTCGATACAGCGGCGGATCACTTCGGTGCCAATGCCCTGAGAGCGGAACTGGGGCAGGATATACAGATCGTCCAGCTCACACTCCTCCCCTTTTCCACCGGGGATAAAGTGAAAATATCCGGCCTTTTCACCGTCTTTCAGAATGACCCGGTAGTCTGCGATCTGGCTTTGCAGCTTGCGCAGGGTCCATGCCTTCGCCTTCGGGATATCGACGGCGGCGGGATCTTCGTACCGGTCGATCAGCTCTTCACAGAAGGCGTAAATGATCGGGATATCCTCTATGGATGCGGGAACAGCAGTCAGCATCAGATCACCCGACTCTTGTGCCTTGTCACATGACAGCCCACATTGACCGCCATGGGCAGACCGGCGATATGGGTGGGATAGGTCTCGATATTGACGGCAAGGGCGGTCACATCACCGCCAAAGCCCTGGGGGCCGATGCCGAGGGCATTGACAGATTGAAGCATTTTCGCTTCCATATCGGCATAGAAGGGATCGGGATTCCGTTCAGACACATCCCGGCAGAGGGCTTTTTTGGCAAGGTAAGCCGCCAGCTCGAAATCACCGCCGATGCCCACGCCCACAACGATGGGCGGACAGGGGTTGCCGCCGGCTTTCCGGATCACGTCGGTGACTTCGTCGATGATCTTTTCCGGAGTGGCAGAAGGGTTGAGCATCCGCACGGCGGACATATTCTCACTGCCGAAGCCCTTGGGAGCGACGGTGACCTTGACCTTGTCGCCGGGAACGATGGACAGATGCAGGACGGCGGGGGTATTGTCGCCGGTATTATGGTCTCTGCGGACGGGGTCGGATACCACCGAACAGCGGAGATACCCTTCCAGATAACCGCGGGAAACACCTTTGTTGACCGCCTCGTTCAGGTCGCCGCCCACAAAGTGGACATCCTGACCGATCTCCAGAAAGACGACCGCCATGCCGGTATCCTGACAGATGGGAACATCCAGCTCTTTCGCGGCATCCAGATTGCGGCAGAGGTCACAAAGCACCTCTCTGCCGAGGGGATCGGTCTCTTTTTCGGCATTTGCTGCCAGAAGGGCCGACAGGCTCTCGGGCAGGAACTGGTTGGCTTCGATACAGAGGTCGCGGACGGCCTCGGTGACCAGGGAAACGGGAATCTCTCTCATTTCAGTCTCCTTCGATTTTCGTGACGGTATCTTTTCTGATCTCCGCTCTCAGCTTTTTGAGATAATCAGAAAACGATACTTTATCATCACCGTAAGTCAGGTTCAGTGTGAATTCCAGCGGGATCCAGGTGGAGAGGCCGGCGTAATTGTGCTGGATGACCGCTTCAAGATTGTCGATGGCCTTATAGATCTTTGCTTCAAGGGTCTCGCGCTTTGCCATTTCGTCATAGAGCGCGAGCATCTCCTCCCGCTGTGTTTCGGGAAGTGAGCGCACCCAACTTTCCAGCTTCGCTTCCTCTTCGGCTTCGTGGGAGGAAGTCTTGTCAAAGGTCGGGATATCGCCGGTAAAGGCTTCGCCCAGGTCATGGATGATGCACATCCGGATAACCTTGTCCATGTCCGCTTCGGGGAATTCGTCTCTGATGAAAAACGCCATCAGCGTCATCATCCAGCTATGTTCGGCGACGCTTTCGTGACGGCCTTCCGCGGTCCAGCTGTGGCGGGTGGTATCCTTCAGCCGCGAAGCAGTTTCAAGGGCGTTCAGTAATGTTCTTGCTTCCATGGCAGCTCCTCCGTTTTAACCCTTACAGGGCAAGGCGTGATTTAGAACAGTGGGTCATACGATCTCCCTGCCCAGGATAAAGACTTTGTCAGGTCTGGAATAAGGCAGGAAGGGATCAGCGCTGTATAGGGTGAAGTCAGCGTCCTTACCGGGGGCGACAGAACCGACCCGGTCGGCGATGCCGGCGATGCGGGCGGCATTGACGGTGATGCTCTTCAGGCCCTCATACCAGGGAAGACCTGCGCCCACAGCCACACCGGCGCAGAGGGGCAGATACTGGATCGGGATAACGGGATGGTCGGTACACAGAGCGGTCTCCATCCCCTCTTCGAACATCTTGGCCATACCGGCAGTGTTCAGATTTCTCATCTCGGGCTTGGAACGGTCACAGAGAATGGGACCGCAGACAGCGTTGACTCCCTCGGCTTTCAGAATATCGGCGACCATCCAGCCCTCGGTGCAGTGGACGATGACATAATCCAGTCCGAACTCTTTGGCGATACGGACGGCAGTGAAGATATCGTCGGCGCGGTGACAATGGATAAAGGCCTTTTTCTCCCGGCGGAGCAGAGGAAGCAGTGCTTCGCATTTGGCATCGAATTCCGGCTCGTCCAGCTCGTCGTCGGTGAGGGAGGCATCCAGGTCTTTCATATAGTTCTGTGCCTTTTTCAGCTGTTCGCGGATGATGGCCGCGGTAGCCATACGGGTAGTGGGAGACTGGCTCTTGTCGTGATAGTTGTTTTTGGGATTTTCACCGAAGGCAAATTTCATACCGGCATTGTCGGTGACCAGCATCTCGTCGATGCGGCGGCCGCTGGTCTTCATAGCCAGCCACTGTCCGCCGATGGGATTGGCGCTTCCGGGACCGGTCAGGACGGTGGTGACGCCCGCCATGGCGGCTTCGCTGAAACAGCGGTCCATGGGATTGACAGCGTCCACCGCTCTCAGCTGAGGAGTGACAGGGTCGGTGTCTTCGTTTCCGTCGTCGCCCTCAAAGCCCAGACCATCTTCCCACATGCCCAGATGACAGTGGGCATCAATAAAGCCGGGATAGAGGCTGCGGCCTTCGGCATCAAAAGCATCTGTTTTATCGGTGAGCTGCTCCATGGGGCCCACTTCGGTGAATCTGCCGTCTTCAAAACGGACAAAACCGTTTTCGATGGGTTCTCCCTCCATGGTGAAAATATGAGCATTGATGATCAGCATATGATTACTCCTTACGGGAAAAGAATTTCAGTATTTCGGTATATTATACCACATTTCTCTTTACAGGAAAAGAGCCGGAAAAGATCTTTTTCCTGCAGAAATGACCGGCAGCTTGCAAAAAATGTTTTTGATTCCTTCTGACATGACCGACGGATGTATTTTTTAGACAAACAACGTCAAATTATCTTTACATGTTATACAAAAATCGTAAAAAGATGTTTACATTTATAGTAATCTATGCTATCATATACTTGCAACTTCCTTCATTACCCTTTCACTTTCCTTTATCTTATGGCCGCCGTGTTCGTACTGGCGGTTCTTTTTTTGCCCGGATATGAAAAAACGGCCCGCCATAAATGGCAGGCCGTTTTATTATGCTTTCTTTTGCCGGCGAAAATCTCTCGGCGCACAGCCGTGGGTATTTCTGAACACACGGTTGAAGGTCTTGACATTCTGGAAACCGGACTGCTGTACCACTTCGGTCACCGAAAGAGTGGTGGTCAGCAGCAGATGCTCTGCTTTTTTCAGGCGAAGGGTGGTCAGATACTCATGGAAATTGATACCGGTCTGAGCGCGGAAGAAGCGGGAGAAATAATTCATGTTCAGGTCGATCGCATCAGCACATTCCTTCAGCGAGATATCCTCGGTGTAATGGCTGGCCAGATAATAGATGGCGCGCTTGAAATTATTCTCCTGATTGATCCGGCGAACACTTTCGACAGTATTTTCCACGGGCAGCTCGCGCATGATGATCAGCATCAGTTCATAGACCAGTGCACGGATAGCCACCTGATAGCCGTCTTTGCGGTCGGTGTATTCGGCATAGAGCTGTGTCATGATGTTGCGCACCCGTTTGCGGCTCTCTTCGGGCCAGTCGCGGCTGCATTTCTTTGCCTTTGAGATCCGTTCGGAAAGTATAAGATTTTCGTCGTGCTCTTCCAAAAGAGGCTTGACCATCTGCATACCGAAACGGATGGCGATCCGCTCGCTCTCTTCTTCCTTTGCAAACAGACAGTGTGCTTCACCGCCGGCTATCAGCAGAATATCACCGGCTTCCATCTGATACTGTCCCTGCATGTTTACGGTCAGCGAGCCCTTCATCACATAGATCAGCTCAACATCGTTGTGCCAGTGATAGAGATAAGGACTCGGTCCCCGGTTGAACCAGGTGGTAAACGGGAAAGCCCGTCCCCCCAGGTCCGGTGTGAAAAATACATCTGCAAAAGCATCCATTCCTTCTGTTCCCCTTTCTGTGATTGACACATTTTTCCGGCCTTTCGGACTCTCTGAAAAATGTGCCGTGCTGCATCGTTGTCAGGCTCAGAATTCTCCGGCGAGGATCCGTCTGCGGGTCTCGTCAGCGTCTGCGACATAAAGACGGTGCCAGGTGATGAATACCAGGATCGCCCAGAGTTTACGGTAGTTATCCGCTTTACCGGTGCGATGGTCTTCCAGCATCTGCAGTGCGACTTTCTTGTCGATATATTCGTCTGCCTTGGAATTTTGGATGATATCTCTTGCCCACTCATACAGCTCGCCGCGGAGCCATACCCGTACAGGGACGGGATAGCCCAGTTTGGGCCGCATGAAGGTCTCAGGATTGACATAATCCTTGAAGGCATACCGAAGAATATATTTGGTAGTGCCCTCGCGGAGCTTATCGTTATTTTTCAGGGTGGAAGCGAACTCAAAAACTTCTCTGTCCAGGAAGGGTACCCGGACCTCCAGCGAATGTGCCATGCTCAGGCGGTCGCCCTTGACGAGGATATCGCCCCGCAGCCAGGTGCGCTGGTCTACATACTGCATCTTGATCAGCGGATCCTTGTCGGCCACATCGGCATAGACCGGACGGGTCAGCTCGGTGAAGCTCTGTTTGGGATCAAACTGGGTGAGGATCTTGGATTTTGCCTTCTCGTCAAAGAGGAAGGCGTTGCCCACATAGCGATCCTCCAGCGGAACACCGGCGCGCATCAGGAAGTTCTTGCCCTTGACGCCGTTGGGCCAGACATGGGAAAGTCCGCGGAAAACAGTCTTGAGGGCGGGGGGCGCATCGGCAAATCTGCCGGAGAGAAGCGAATCGCGGTAGGTCTTATAGCCGGCGAACAGCTCATCGGCGCCCTCACCGGACAGCATGACCTTGACATGTCTGGAAGCTTCGCGGGCGATCATATAGATGGCCACGGTGGAGGGGTCTGCTACAGGTGAATCCAGGCTCCAGACCACATGCTCGAAAGCATCACGGAACTGCTCACAGTTGCCTTTCAGCTGGATATGCTCGACATTCAGGTGTTTTGCGATCTCGGCAGCGTCATCCAGTTCGCTGTAGGAGCTGACGTTAAATCCGACGGTCAACGCCTTGATACCGGGGTTGAGCCGGCTGGAGATGGCAGTGATGATGGCAGAGTCGATACCGGAAGAGAGGAAGGTACCGACCTCTACGTCCGAGATCATGTGATATTCCACCGACTCGGTCAGAATATTGCGCAGCCGCTCTGCCTTGGCTTCAAAGCTCTCTTCACTGGGAGTTTTGAAGCGGTAGTCGGCATATTTCACCATCTTGCGGATGCCGTCTTTGCCGGCGACCAGATAATGAGAAGCCTCCAGGGCTTTGATCTCAGGAGTGATCGTGTTGGGCTCGGGCACATACTGGAAGGTGAGATAATGCTGCAGAAGGCTGGGGTCGACCTTGAAGCCGCCCATCGACTCGTCGAAGATGAAAGCCTTCATCTCAGAAGCGAACATGACGCCCGATTCGGTCTCGCGGTAGTACATCGGCTTGATGCCGAAGGGGTCGCGTCCGACACAGACGGTCTCTGCTTCGCTGTCATAGATCATGATGGCAAACATGCCGCGGAGCATGGTGATAAATTCCTCACCGTATTTGCGGTAAAGGGCCACGATGACCTCGATCTCCGAGTTGGTGCGGAACTCGATACCCTCTTCGATCAGGGGCGCGCGCAGGTCGCGGTAGTTATAAATTTCACCGTTGAAGACGGCGGTAATGCGGCCGTCGGGCGAGGTATAAGGCTGGGAACCGTTGTCCAGGTCGATGATGGACAGCCGGCGGAAAGCAACACAGAAGCTGTCCCGGACGATATAATCGCTCTCATCGGGGCCTCTGTGCCGGATGGCATGGGACATCTGGGTCAGCAGCTCTTCGTTGTTGAACGAAGGGTCGCGGTTAAACATTCCTACGAATCCACACAAGGTCGGTTTGCTCCTTTCGGTTTATGGGGCTACGCAAATATCCTTCCCCGGGAAACGGGGAAGGATATACATTGCAGTATAAGTGATGCAGTTGTAAAGTATCAGCCGAATACGTTCTTGAGAAGCTCGTCCAGACCGGTAACGTCGCTGGAAGCTGCCTCAGCGGGCTCTGCTGCGGGAGCGGCGGGTGCTGCTGCGGGTGCGGCAGGAGCTGCCTTGGATGCTGCGGGAGCGGCAGGAGCGGCTGCGGCGGGTGCATTCTTCTCGGCAAAGCCGGTGGCGATAACAGTTACGCGCATCTCGTCGACCATGGACTCGTCGTAAACGATACCCCAGAAGATAGAAGCATCGGGGTCAACGACCTGCTGGATGCGCTGGGAAACTCTGTCGGCATCGTCGAAGGGCAGATCGGGAGAAGCGGTGATGTTGACGATAGCAGCCATGGCGCCTGCGATAGAGGTGTCCAGCAGGGGGCTGGAAACAGCCATATCGGCAGCGGT
>JAFQND010000211.1 GCA_017396055.1 Oscillospiraceae bacterium | reverse complement strand
GACGGTGTTATCTCCAATTATGAGATGACCGAGCGGATGATCCAGTACTTCCTGAAAAAGTGCTGTAAGAATACAGTGTTCAAGCCCAGAGTCGTACTCTGTGTGCCTTCCGGTGTTACCGAGGTGGAAGCAAGAGCTGCGGTGGATGCGGCTGTTTCCGCGGGTGCAAGAAAGGTATACCTGATCGAAGAGCCGGTTGCTGCCGCACTGGGTGCAGGCATTGATATTTCCATTCCCAACGGCGTTATGGTCGTTGATATCGGCGGCGGCACGACGGATGTAGCGGTGCTGTCCCTGAGCGGTGTTGTAACCAAGGCTTCCATCAAAGTCGCAGGCAGAAAGATGGATCTTGCGATCATCCGGTACATCCGCCAGAGCAGAGGCATTCTCATCGGCGAAAAGACCGCGGAGGAGATCAAGATCAAAATCGGCACCGTCTATATGGAAGACGATGATCCCGATATCGAGATGGAAGCAAAGGGCAGGGATCTCTCACTGGGTCTTCCCAGAAAGTTCACCATCTCCCGCCGGGAACTGATGCCGGTGCTGCAGGAGCTTGCCATGCAGATTGTGCAGACAATCCAGTCTGTCGCGGAGAAAACACCGCCTGAGCTGGTAGGCGATATTTTTGACAACGGTCTGGTGCTTACCGGAGGCGGTGCAATGATCAACGGTCTGGACAAGCTGATCACCGCACATACCCGAATCAAGGCAAAGCTTGCCGACGATCCGGTGGAATGTGTCGCCAAAGGCACAATGATGAGCTTCCAGCTGGTGGATTCTCTGAAAGACGGCTTCCTTACCGTTTCGACACACGATCATTAAGTGCAGCCATATTTCCGCAATGAAGATCATATTGCGGCTGAATTAAAAATAATCTGTATGTTGAGTCATGCAGGAACAACAAAATCGATTACCCTTTGAAAGGCAGGGATCATCTATGGGAATTCTTAGCAAACTGCGCAACAAGGAAATTATTCGGCTTGACGGCGGTATGGGTACCATGCTCCAGAAAGCTGGTCTGAAAACGGGACAAAACCCGGAAACGCTGAACATTCTTCATCCCGAGGTGGTCAAAGGAGTGTACAGCGCTTATTTTGCTGCCGGCTCCCAGATCGTCTACACCAATACTTTCGGCGCAAATGCACACAAGCTGGCAAGAACCGGCTACACCGTTGAGGAGATCGTCACCGCTGCCGTTAAAATCGCAAGAGAAGCTGCTGAGCCCTACGGCGGTATGGTCGGACTGGACATTGGTCCTCTCGGTGAGCTGCTGGAGCCGATGGGCATGCTGAGCTTTGACGATGCCTACGAGTTGTTCGCAGAGCAGGTGAGAGCGGGCGTCAAGGCAGGCGTTGACATGATTGCCATCGAGACCATGACTGATCTTTATGAAGCAAAAGCCGCGCTGCTCGCAGTCAAAGAAAACAGTGATCTGCCCGTATTTGTCACCATGAGCTTTGAGCAGGACGGCCGCACCTTTACCGGTACCAGCATTTCCGCGACGGCGCTGACGATGGAAGGTCTCGGTGCAGATGCTATCGGTATCAACTGCTCTCTTGGCCCGATTCAGATTTATGATATCGTCAAAAAGCTGCTGCCCTGGACAAGCCTGCCGATTATTGTAAAGCCCAATGCCGGTCTGCCTGTTACCAAGGACGGTGTGACCACTTATGACATTACTCCCGAGCAGTTTGGTCAGGAGATGGCAAAGTTCCTGGATCTGGGCGTTACCATCATGGGCGGCTGCTGCGGCACCAATCCCGATTACATTCGCTTCCTCGGTGAGAACATAGCAGGAAAGAAAGCAGACTTTTCTCTGAGAAGCGAAGCGGTTCCCGCTGCTGTCTGCACCAATATTGTGACTCTGCCTGTTGACGGTGTACATGTCATCGGCAATCAGATCGGTAACGATGCTTCTCTCGCAGAGGCACTGCAGGAGGAAGATCTGGAGGCGCTGATCGACCTTGCGACCGCGCAGGACGAAGCCGGTGCGAAGATCCTTTCCGTCAATGTAGCTGTTCCCGATGTTGAAGAGGCGGAGATGATGGCAAGCGCTGTAAAGGAGATCCAGAGCTATACCAATGTGCCGCTGCTGATCGACTCCGCTGATCCGGAAGCCGCCGAAGCCGGTCTGCGCCACTACAACGGCAAGGCGATCCTCGGCGCTGTTACCGGTGAGGATGCGGTGCTGGAGCGTATGCTGCCGCTGGTGAAGAAGTTTGGCTGTGCAGTTGCTGCGCTGACCAAAGATGAAAACGGCATTCCCGATACGGCTGAAGAACGCGCTGCCATTGCGAAGAAGATTCTTGCCCGGGCAGAAAGCCTCCGCATTCCCGCAAGAGATCTTTATATCGATTGCGGTGACGAGACGGCTGAAACGCTCCGTGCCATTCCGATGATCAAAGAGCTTGGTCTGAAAACGGTTCTGCATATCTCTGATGCTGCTTTCCTGCAGGAGGCTCTTTCCGCAGGACTGAATCTGCCGGTTCTTGATCCCGAGGATGCCTCTCTGATGGCTGCAGTCGAGAACTGAAAGGAGCCTTTCTGTGACACACTGTTATGAATGCGGTGCCAAGCTGATTCCGAAAGAGCTTGAAGGGGAGGGGATCATTCCGTACTGTCCTTCCTGTGAGACCTTTCGTTTCCCGATCTTCAGTACGGCAATGAGTACCACTCTCCTTTCTCCCGACAGAAAGAAAGCCCTGCTGATCCAGCAGTACGGACGCGGACGCAATGTTCTGGTTGCCGGTTATGTCAACAAGGGCGAGAACGCCGAACATGCCGTTGTCCGGGAGATCATGGAAGAGGTCGGACTGAAAGTCACCCATATGGTGTTTGTGAAGAGTACTTATTTTGCGCCATCCAATACGCTGATGCTCCATTTCCTCACTGTTGTGGAGGATGAAGATCTGAGCCATATCACCAAAGAAGTGGACAAGGCCCAGTGGTTCTCACTCGAGGATGCCCAGAAAGCGGTCATCACCCCCAGCCTTGCGGAGCGGTTTATCAAGACTGCCATCGGGAAACTGGAGCGGGGAGAGATCATCCCTCTGCCGGTGGATACCGAGAATCTCTGGCCTGCTGAAAACAAATAATCCATATTAGTCTCTGCTGCCGGTCTGCGCCGATGGCAGGGACTTTTTGTTTATGCACTCCTTCCAATCAACATGGATTTTTTTATAATATCTCACCCAAATTCGGAAAACAAATTGACCTTTAGACGGGTGCTCGTAAGACAGTAATTCTAAAAAAATTACTATTTTACGGCATCTGTCTGACAGGGTTGGAAAACAACTACGAAAAGAACGATGTCGAGTCGAAAGACTTAACATCGTTCTTTTTCTATCTCAAAATCCTTGAAATTACGGAGGTTTTACCATGAAACGCCTATTATCTTGCGAGTTTAACTTTGATACGGTCTGCGTTGAACTAAAGTTCTCAGACGGCACTATGATTGCCATTGACACCATTGCGGTTGAAAATGAGGTGGCTGACAATATGTATCAGCGGTCAGAGCTTGATTATCTTATCTACAATGACCCGATGGCATACGCCGATTTGATACTCAACGGCAACCCTGAATCCTATCTAAAGGCTGTAACAGAATACAAATCGCTTGATTGATTTTCTCACGCCCCAAGGTCACCTTGGGGCGTGTTTTCAAAAAAGTTACACTTTAATGTGATGAATTTTATCGTATCATCTTGAAAAAACTGAGAAAACCATGTACAATAATGTGTGTACACACAATGCGTGTGTGAAGAACTATGATTAAGCGGAGGTGCAGTTAATGGAATGGTTTTCCATGCCAGATTGGGTAACTCCAGAAATTCTACTGACTATATACGCATCCATAATATCAACAACCGCTCTTGTTTGGAACATTGTACTTGCCCTTTTGGAAAAATGGTCAAGGTTGAAAGTCTCAGTGGAGTTTCGAGACAGCATGACCGCTGGGATAGATGGGAAAGTCATTAGAGGCCCGACCGTCTGCTTTATAAGAATTGTGAATAAGGGTAATCAAGTAAAATATGTTTCGTCAATATACTTGAGCTTGCCTTACAGAACATCAACCGGTAATATGTTTTCCTTGATGAATCCAGGGACAAAATTTCCAGTAGAGATATTACCGCAGCAAGAATATGTGTATAGATTTAAGTTTCGAGCTCTACCAGAAATAATGCTTGAAAAATACAAAGAAGGCAAATGCAGAATTATCGTTGTTGATACCATACGAAAAAAATATAAATCCCATAGCTTCAACGCTGACATGATAAAACGTGCATTTGAACATAACAATTCTCTCTCGCCACTTGTTCTTTCAATGTTTGAGAGTGATGCCCCCACTAAGCCAGAGTAAATAATTTTAAGTCAAAAACATATTGGAGAAAGGAAAATCGTTATGTTATTTTTATTACTTTTGATCGTTGTCCTTTGTTACGCAGCCTGGATGTACATACAGATGTACGCACTATTTGTTATTGGCGCAGCTGTTGTTTTGTTTACCTTGGTCTACGTTATTGGTAAGTGTGTTGCAGAAACCAAGACCGGGCAGAAGTTTGGTGAGACTGTTCGATCCGGCCTTGCATGGTGTTTCAAAACACCCCTTCGTACCATGTTGTCGGTCTTTGTTCTGGCCGTGGCTGTTGTAGTTGTTTTCATTTGCTACGATTCTGGACAGCCGCAGGCATATGATATTGATGTCGAGTATCATAATTGGGAGATTATCGAAGAAGATATCCTGGGCGAAAGCACTGAGAATAAGTATGGTTATCTTGTAACCAATAACGGCGATCAGCCTGCATACGTAAAGATTGAAGTCACACAGTATGGCGAATACGATGATATTGTTGAAACGGATACTCTGGGTGCAAACATTCCTGCGGGTAAAAGCCGTCTCTTGGAGTTTGATGCTGAAGAAGATGGCGAGAGAGTTGGCCATAAAATTGTTGAGGTAAAGAAGCCTAAATACACCTTCTTGGAAATCGGTTATACAGAAGATAGCGAAGTTTACTTCTGCTATGATGAAGAAGATACCTTGATTGTCGTGAATAAGTCTGGCGAGAAGCTTGAAGCCTGCGGAGCTCAGATTGTGTACTATGATGCAGACGGTGAGGTTATTGCCGAGTGCACCGCTGCCATGGTCGATCTTCATCCGAATACCAAGGACGAGGATCGGTTCTATCCGAACTATATTCCGGAGGAATATGACCATTACGAAATTTGCGAATGGGCGTATGTAGAATAATTGCTCTCCT
>JAFQND010000025.1 GCA_017396055.1 Oscillospiraceae bacterium | reverse complement strand
TGGTGGCGAGGACCTCGATGGCGGGGTCGATATGCAGATAATAATGTTCCGAGCAGACTTCAAAATCGTCCAGACCCTCGGTGATGGGGTTGGCGCCCTTGCAGATATTGACGGTGTATTTCACGCCGTCGCCGCCGGGATGGGATACCCACTGACCGCCGGTGATAAACTGCCATTCGGTGGAGTCACGGAAAGCATCGCACATGCCGCCGTGGCAGCCTGCGAGACCGACACCGCGGCCCACTGCATAAGAGACGTTCTGGGCATATTCGCCGGGAATGGTGCCCATGGTATAGCAGGCAACGATCAGATCGTATTCCAGAAGTTTTTCTTTGTCGGAGAGACATTCGAGACCGTCACAGATCTCAGCAGTAAAGCCGTTTTTCTCGAGGAGCTTTGCAAAGCGGACAGAAGTCAGATTGGGCTCGTGACCGTCCCAGCCGCCGCGGAAGATCAATGCTTTTTTCATAAGTTTACCTCCGGTTGGAAATAGGTTTTCCCTTTAAGGCTATTTTAACGCATTTTTCTTGCTTTTGCAATGCCTTTGACGTATGATATAGGAAAAAGATTAGACGAAAGTTCAGGTGATCGGATGTTTTATGAGTCGATGCATTCGGCAGGAGAAAGGTATCTGCGGCTTTTGGATGAGAACCGGAATTTCAGTTTCCCGCTGCATCTGCACACCAGTTTTGAATTGCTCTGCGTCGAAGACGGGGAGATGACCGTCACGGTGAGCGGGTTGGATTTTTCCGTCCAGGCGGGAGAGTGTGCACTGATCCTGCCGGGACAACCCCATGCCTATCGCACCGAACAGCACAGCCTCTGCCGGATCTGTATCTTTTCGACGGATCATCTGCCCGATCTGCATCGCTATGCGGCGGACAGGTGCCATGTCCCGGTGTTTCCTCAGCCCGGGGAAGACTTTATCGGCCGGATTGCCGAGCGAAAGAATGATATTTTCCGGCTCAAGGCGCTTCTGTACGAGGCGGCGGGTGCTTATGCGGCGGGGGAAGTTTGTCCGCCTCTTTCAGAGGAGGATGACAGCCTTATCTGTGGCATCGTCAATTATATCGAGGAGCATTACACAGGGCAGCTGACCCTAAAGATGCTGGCGGAGCATTTCGGTTATAATTATCGCTATCTGTCCGGGGTGATCAACCAGGCTTTCCGGATGAATTTTGCCCAGGTTCTGACCCAATACCGGATCAGCCGGGCCTGTGCGCTGTTGAAGCAGGGCGGGCTCACCATCGCTGAAATCGCCCGCTGCAGCGGATTTGCCACCCAGCGTAATTTCAACCGTGCCTTCCGTGCCATGACCGGAAAATCGCCGAAAGAATACCTTTCCGACGCGAATAGCATCTTCCTCCACAGTTAAAGAATCATCCAAAAAACACCGCTTTGAAAATGAGGAGGAAAAAAGTATGGCTGAAAGACCTGTGTTCGTTCCCGCGATGAAAGCTCCCTTCACCGATATGTTTCCCACTGAATTCCAGTGGAATCCCGGCCTTGCCGTCTCACAGAAACAGAAGAACATCACCGCCCTCCACGCGGCCTTCGGACGGCGCTTCCCTGAGCGGAAGGTGCTGGAGATCTCGTCCAAATCCCTTCAGCCGGAGGGCGTGAAGCTCTCGGCTTTCAATCTGAAAAAATTCCTGCCGTCTTTAGGAAAGGAGGTCCCGATCGAGTGTATCTATCAGGGCGGCAAGGTCTTTACGGGCGGCGGCCCTTACACCGACCTGTATAAAGCGTCTTCGAAAGATGCCAAACGCGACACCCGCCTGAAGGAGAGCGGAGACATGAAGGCATTTTACTATGAAGGTGAGATGCTTCCCTTAAGACCGCTGACAGCCTTTTACGACTGGCTGTACATTTCGGCGCTGATGGAGACCCCCGAGCTGGCGGAAGAGGTGCTGAAATACGATGCCTTCACCGACATCGAATATAATCCCAACAAGAGTCTGAACTGTCAGGCGAGAGCGGCGGCAATGTTTTTCGCTCTTCACAGAGCAGGTCTTCTGGACAGAGTCGGAAATTACGGCGATTTCCTCAAACTTTATACCCGCTGACAGAAGCTCCCTTCCGAAAGGAGGGGAGCTTTTTTGTATACCGTCAGGTGCGAAAATTCCACCGCAGATGCAACCGGCAGTTTCTTGACTTCGGGGGAGTGCAATGGTAAAATTGCTGTCAGAAAGAAGGGATCGGTATGCAGAAAAAACTCTGGAACAGGGATTTTATCCTGCTTTTACAGGCGAATGCCGTCAGCACAGTCGGTGACCTGATGTACAGTGTCGCCATCGGCTATTGGGTCTATGAAAAGACCGGCTCGAGCGCGCTGATGGGCGTGATGTCCTCCATTTCCATGTTCGTGACCATGTTCCTCTCGCCGTTCTGCGGCAGTATCGTCGATAAACTGGGCCGGAAAAAACTGATGGTGACCATTGACACGGTGCAGGGAATGATCATGCTGGGTATCGGTATCCTTGCGTGGCAGGATGTGCTGAGTGTGCCGGTGGTGCTGATCGCGGCATTTGCGGCGGCATTCTGCGGTGTCTTTTATTCGCCGGCTGTCAGTACGCTGATACTGGATATCATTCCCCGCGAGGATATGACCCAGGGACAATCCGCCCACTCGGGCATCATGACGCTGATCAATCTGGTGGGCTCGGCTTTCAGCGGGGCGATGGTGGCATTCTTCGGTGTGCCGCTGATCGTGGTGATCAACGGTCTGAGCAACCTCTATTCCGCTTTGAGCGAATGTTTTATCCGCGTGCCGAAAACGGTCAGCGAGGGCATGCCCGTCACCGTGAAAGGAATCCTCAAAGACACCGGAAAAGCGGTTGCGACGGTCTTTTCCGACCGGTCGCTTAAACTCTTTGTTCCCTGTGCGCTGATCCTGAATCTGCTGGGTTCGGGTCCCATGACGCTGGTTCTGCCGTTTTGTCTGGAAAAGGGATTTTCGGTGGAGATGTACGGCTATCTGAACGCGGTGTATATGGCGGGGTCGCTGATCTGTGTGCTGGTATTGGGTTCGGTGAAGCTTTCACCGAAGGTGCGGTATCTGATCCTTGCGGCGGGCTTTGTCGGTTCGGTGCCGCTGTTCACGGCGGGTTATTTTGCAAAGCAGTTTGTTCCGCTGTGCGTTTTCGCCTTCCTCGCCTGTATCTGCAACACCGCGGGCAACACCGTTTTCAATGCTTCGCTGATGCTGGCACTGCCGGAGGAAAACAGAGGAGCGATCTTAGGATTTATCTCTGCCGCATGTACCGGCGGCTCGGCGGTATCGGCGGTGCTGTACGGTTTTCTGGGAGAATTTTTCCCGCTGTATCTCATTTTTGCGGTGGGCAATCTTCTTTCGCTGCCGCTGATGATGTATCTGTGTTTCCACCCTCACACGAGGGAATTCGTCACAAAAGAAGAGCAGCCGGAGGAAAACAGAGGAGCGATCTTAGGATTTATCTCTGCCGCATGTACCGGCGGCTCGGCGGTATCGGCGGTGCTG
>JAFQND010000210.1 GCA_017396055.1 Oscillospiraceae bacterium | reverse complement strand
GGTCGGATCCCACATGGGAATGGGGCAATTATGTCCGCGTCGATGACGCAGAAGGCAACCGGTATTTTTTCTGTCATATGGCGGAGAGAGCGGTAGTTGTCGGACAGAAGGTAAAGGCCGGGGATAAGCTGGGCGTAATGGGCAGCACCGGAAAAAGTGACGGTGCACATACGCATTTTGAGATCCGAAAAAAAGATGGCCGTACTCAGCTGGATCCGGCTGAGTTTCTTGGGGTTCCGAACAAAAAGGGAACCTATCGGCTGGAAAAAGGATGGATTCAGAAATTCGGACTCTGGTACTGGTATGAAGACGGAGAGGCGGTCAGGAACAGATGGCTGCACGAAGGGGGATTCTGGTACTATCTGGGCAGTACCGGCGCTATGCTGACGGGACTGCAGAAGATCGACGGGAAGATCTATATGCTTAATCCGAAACGAAGCCATGATATTCCGACCGGAGCATGTGTTATTACGGACGAGAAGGGAGTGATCAGAGATGGCTAAGATCTCGGGAGGCGGAGTTGCAAAGAGCCAGCTGGTGATCGACCGGTTCAGAGGTGTGGATCTGCACAACTCGCCCTCAAATGTGGACAATTCAAGAAGTCCCGACGCGCCCAACATGATCAGAGATGTACCCGGTAAGGTCAGAAAACGGACGGGATATCATACCGTGCAGACCTATGCCGGCCAGATCAACGGCAGACATCTTCTGAGAACACCGGAAGGGGACCATGAGCTGATCCACGCGGGGACGATGCTTTATGAAAACGGTGAGATCATCCGGAATGGAATGAACGACGGACGGTCGACCGGCTGGCAGCTTGACGGAAAGCTTTATATCATCGACGGCAAAGAGATGGTGGTATACGGCGAGTTTGAAGGAGAGTTTACGGCAAAGGCTGTGAGCGAGGCGGCATATGTGCCGACCATCGTGATCTCGCGGGATCCGGAGGGCGGCGGTGTTAGTTTTGAGCCGATCAATCTGATGGGCGACCGGCAGACGGACAGTTTTCTTGGCAAGGCTGATGTGAAGGAATATCAGCTTTCGCAGGCAGAACTGACGAGCGAAACGGTCACGGCAAAGAAGATGGGAGCCGATGGCGGGTGGATAGATCTGACCGAAGGCACCGACTTTGCCGTTGACAGAGCCACCGGCACGGTCACCTTTGGGACAGCGCCGGGAGCGAGCCCCATGGACGGCATGGACAACGTGCAGATCACTTATTCGGTAGACCGCAGCGAAGGGAGAGAGAAGGTCAACCGGTGCAGTATATCGATTCTCTATGGTCTTTCGGGTATGAGCGACCGGATATTTGTGAGCGGAAACCCGGAGTATCCGCATTATGACTGGTACTGCGGACAGAATGATCCCACATATTTCGGCGATCTCTGGTATGGTGTGATCGGGCAGGATTCGTCGGCGATTGTAGGATATGCAGTTATCAGCGATTATCTTGCAACCTTTAAAGATGGTGCGGAGGACGGCAGGAATGTTGTGCTGAGGGGCGGAGCACTGACCGAAAACGATGTGGCGTTTCAGATCGTGGGGACGCTGCAGGGCGAGGGAGCCGTGTGCAGAAACGGATTTGCTGTGCTGGGCAATGAGCCGATCTTTGTGACCCGTCTCGGTTTTTATGCGATCACGCCGGCAGACATTACCGGCGAGAAGTACAGCCAGAGCCGAAGCTTTTATCTGAACAAGGATCTTCTGGAGGAGGATCTTGAGAGCGGGTACGGTATCAGATGGAAGGACTTCTATCTCTTTTCGGTGGGTGAGAGAGTCTATATCATGGACGGCCTTCAGAAAGTGTATGAGAAAAACACACCTTATTCGAACTATCAGTACGAGTGCTACTATTGGGAGAACATTGGCGCGCGAGTCATGTGGGACGATGACGGTGTGCTCTGTTTCGGCAAAGAGGACGGCAGTGTCTGTCGGTTTTATGAGGATCCGGAAGACGTGGGCAGCTATGCCGATGACGGCAGAGCGGTCGAGGCGCACTGGGATATTCCGGACATGAGCGGCAAACGATTTTATCAGAACAAGACTGTCAGATATTTTGCCATCCGGCTGGCATCTGCCACCATGACCGGTGTGAAACTTTGGGCACAGGTGAGAGGTGTATGGAAGCTTTTGAAAGATTCGGGCGGAAAGGCAAGGTATTTCACCTTCACCGACCTTGTATTTTCGAAGATGAGCTTTTCGGGAGACCCGACACCGAAGACACTGGGGTTTAAGGTCAAGGTAAAAAAGGTGGACAAGGTACGTTTCAGGTTGGAAAACAGGGAAGCAGAACCCTTCGGTATTTATGAAGTAGCGATGGAATACACCGAGAACGGCAAATATAAACGATAAGGAGGAGAGGAAAATGGCAGAAGAGCAGGTCAGAAAGACAGAGCCCGGCTATTATTCCCGCGAGGCAATCAGAGAGCGGGCTGTGGAGAGAAAGAACCAGAGAGCCCTTGAAAAGGCATACAGCGGCATGGCTGCAGATGACAAGGCGGCGAGCCAGGCATATTACAGCGGCAAGATCGAGGAGATCATGGGCGGTGCCGGCAGTGACGCGGAAAAGGCAGCACAGCGGCAGGCGATTCTGGAAGAGCAGATCGCTTCGCCCTATGCCACCGGCAACAGTGCGTATGACGATTATGCAAACGCGATGCTGCGCAATTATCAGCAGGCACAGAAGAACGCAAGATCTGCCGCGGCATCATCTGAAGAGGCGTTAGAGATGCAGATCCAGCAGGCGGTCGCACAGATGGAACGGCAGAAGCCGCAGGTAGAGGAGAGTTATCAGGACGCACAGCGACAGGCATACATTCAGCAGATGCAGGCGAAAAAGAACATGGGTCAGCAGATGGCGGCCATGGGCATGACCGGCGGTGCGGCAGAATCGAGCATGCTGAACCTGGAAAACAACTATGGCAGCCAGAGGGCGGCATATATCAGAGACCGGGACAAGGCAATGAGAGACATCGATTATCAGATCGGCGACGCACAGGCACAGGGTGCCATCAGCGCGGCGCAGCTGGAAGCACAGTATCAGCAGGCACTGGCCGACATGGCGATGAACTACGGTCAGAATATGGCAAATGCGAAACTGCAGGCACAGCTGGAGGCACTTTCGGCAGAGCAGGCCGCCAGACAGCTGGAGGCAGATCTCGCACAGCAGCAGTGGGAGAGAGATTTCCGCGTGCAGGAGGCTGACCGGGAATGGCAGCTGGCAATGGATGAGCTGGCATGGGAGAAGGAGAAGTACGGACAGAGCCAGGCAGCGAAAGCGGCAAGGAGCGGCGGTACCTCTTATTATTCCGACGGCGGTGGTGATGGCTGGGGAGATCTGAGCGGCGACGAGGACGAGAATGATCCTGCGCCTGCTCCTGTTGTCGAACAGTCCATCAATCCGGCGGCATATAACGGTATTTCGAACAATATCCGGAAGGTGCTTCAGAGGGGCGGCAGCGGCAGCGAGATCGCGTCGTATCTGTTGAATCAGAGGATGGCAGGTAATCTGACAGATCAGGAGATGAGCGTATTGGCAACTCAGTACGGCGCGGCAGGCGCGTTGATAGAGATGCTTGACCCGGAACGTTGATGAGTATGCTTCAGTAAAACGGAAGTCCTCCGTCCCCGGGCGGGGCGGAGGACTTTGCTGTACAAAGGAGGATGGAAAATGACCGAGGAAGAGAAGAAGAGGCTGAGAGAAGCGCTGGCAGGAGCGAAGAATGCGGGGAGCTGGAAGACACCGGTGGTATCTGCACCGAAGCAGACAGCATCTGTCAGTTCGGACAGGCAGAGAAGACCGGCAG
>JAFQND010000209.1 GCA_017396055.1 Oscillospiraceae bacterium | reverse complement strand
TTCTGCGCACCGTTTGTTTTTATCTCTATCTGGCAGGCTATGCCGTTTTTCACTGGCCGCTGCTGATCCGCACCGAAAAAGCCCTGATCCGGGGTGAGAAAAAAGCCGCCCTGAAAACCGCTGAGGAATTTGCCGGAAAGGGCTGTCATACCGCTCTGAAGATCGCCGGCATCCGGGTTTTTACCGAGGGAAAGGAAAATATCCCCGAGGGGCCCTGTATGTTCGTGGCCAACCACCGCAGCTATTTTGACGCCGCGTTCATGCTGATCGGTCTTGACCGTCCCCACGGCATCATGTCAAAAGCCGAGGTGGAAAAAGTTCCGCTGATCAACCGTTGGATGAAGCTTCTGGGATGTGTGTTCGTGCTGAGAGAGGATGTCAGAGCCAGTATGCGTGCCCTGCATGCCGCCGCCGACCGGCTGAAGGAAGGCGAGAGCTTCTGTATCTTCCCCGAAGGGACCACCATCGAGGGCGAAGAGGGCTGTATCGGCACCTTCAAGGGCGGAGCCTTCCGCGCTGCTGTGAAAGCGGGTGTTCCGGTGGTGCCTGTTGCCATCAAGGGCGCTGTGGATTGTTTTGAGCGCAACCATTATCTCTGCGGTCCCGCCGATATCGTGATGCATATCCTCCCCTCTGTAAAGACGGACGGTCTCTCCCGCGAGGAGCAGAAAGCCCTTCCCGGAAAGGTACAGCAGATGGTATATGAGGAGCTGCAGAAGATGTGCGGATAAATCAGGACCCTGTCCGTGAAAACGGGCAGGGTTTTCTCTTGCAATCCGTTCTGCTCTTTGTTATACTGAAGGCAGAAACCGAAAGGAGCCGTAGTTATGAGAAAACTTGACAGATTTTCCCGCGGTATGGGCATTGGCGGCTGGCTGACCAACTATAAGCGGTTCAACGTGCTGCCCGACGAATGGAGAATGCCGATCACCATCGGCGACATGGAGCATTTCTTCAGCTATATCACCGAAGAAGACGTAAAGAACATCGCCGGTATGGGTCTGGACCACATCCGTCTGGGATTTGATCAGATCGTTCTGGAAGAGGCTGACAAGCCCTATGTCTACCGGGAGGAGATCTTCGGTCTTCTTGAAAACTTTGTGGGCTGGTGTGAAAAATACGGCCTCAGACCGGTGCTGAACCTGCATAAGGCCATCGGCAATTACTGTGACATCCATGAGGAGAACAGCCTTCTGGACTCCCCCGAACTGCAAAAGCGGTTTATCGCCCTCTGGCTCAGGATAGAAGAGACCTTCAAAGACAAGCCCGACGTGATGTTTGAGCTGCTCAACGAGGTGCTGGATGTTCCTCCCGAGCCCTGGAACGAACTGGCTGAAAAGACCGTTGCCGCTATCCGTGAGAAAAACCCCGGCCGTCTGATCATCGTCGGCTCCACCTGCTGGAACTCCCCCTCGAGACTCAAGGACCTCAGGCTTTTCGACGATCCCAATGTCATCTATACTTTCCACAATTATACTCCCCACTGTTTTACCCATCAGCGGGGCGTGCTGCAGCCCAACTCCCTCTATTACAACAGAGCCATGGCCTATCCCGGCGATATCGGACCATACCGGGAATTCTATGATCTTATTCGCAGCGGCGACGATTATATGGGCTGGGAGAAGATGGATATCGAATATCTCCGTCAGGCCCTTCAGGGCGCAGCCGATTTTATCAAGGCCCATCCCGACAAGATCCTCTGGTGCGGCGAGTTCGGCACCATCCGGCACTGTAAGATCGAATACCGGGAAAACTGGATGCGGGATATGATCAGGCTCCTGAAAGAATACGACATCCCCTACTGTGTCTGGAATTATCTGAGCACCCCCAACGACGGCAACAGGTTCAGCCTGGTGGACGACGATTCGAGAAAGATCCTCAGCGAGGAGATGGGACGGATCATCCGGGGAGAAGTCTGAGCAGTTTTCAGTTTTTACAGGAGTCCGGAGGTATCAGTCAACATTCCGGTATACCGGAAGATTACAATCCCCCAGTCATCGTTCAGCTTTGCTGAACGTTCAGCTTTACTGAACTCTGACAGCCCCCTTTGCACAAGGGGGCCTTTTGTTTTCCCGTCAAACAGCCGGTAACTGACAACTGATAACCTCTCTTCTGTTCTGCAAAATTTTTCCGCAAAATCCACAGAAATATATTGCCTTTTCCCTTCTATCCATGTAAAATAGTATCAAAGCTTTATGAATTGAAAGGAGCTCCACAACATGGCAAAGAAAAAAGCGTCCGACTTCAGATACAATACCGGTGAGACCAGAGTACCCTGGGCTGCCGTCGGTGAAAACTATAACGCTGAAGACCTGATGGCCATCGTCGGCTTTCTGATGAAAGGTCAGGGCGACGAATACGAAGAGGCTCTGAAAAAGGTCGAAGAGGCTGTCTATGCGCTGGACAAGGTCTCTGCTCCCCCTGCCAAGCTTTCTCTGGACGTGGAGGTCGCCAAGGCCGAAGAGATGTGCGACGAATTCCTCGGCACCGAAGGCTGCACATTCCTGACCAACTGCACCGCCGGTTTTGAGATCGCCTGCAAATACGCCGGCCTGAAGCCCGGTGACGAAGTTATAGTTCCCGCCATCACCTTTGCCGCCACCATGGCTTATCCTCTTTCGATCGGCTGTAAGATCGTCTTTGCCGACGTGGATCCCGACACCCTGAATATGGATCCCAAGGATGTTGCCAAAAAGATCACCGACAAGACCAAAATGATCGTGCCCGTTCATATCGGCGGCTATCCCGTTGACATGGACCCCATCATGGAACTGGCAAAAGAGCATGTCATCATCGTTCTGGAAGACGCTGCACACGGTTTCGGCGGCGAGTACAAGGGCAAAAAGCTGGGTACCATCGGTCACTTCGGCGCTTTCTCCTTCCACGAAGTCAAGAACATGACCTCCTTCGGCGAAGGCGGTATTCTGACCACCAACATCGAAGAGTTCCGCCCCGAAATGAAGCGCGCCCGTTTCCTCGGCACCGATTTCTCCAGACAGATCAAAAACTGGCTGTATGACGTCACCTCCATCAAGGGCAAAAACGGCGGTTTCGTCGCAACCAACTTCTCCACCACCGAGATCCAGGGTCTGGGCCTCCAGCTGCAGCTGAAACGCTATGACGAGATCCTGAAAGCCCGTTATGAAGCAGCAGCCTATCTGACCGGCCGTCTCTCTGTCTGCGACGCACTCAAACCCCAGGATCTGGGCAACGACGAGATCAAGCCCACCTTCCATCTGTACAGCGTCATCCTCGACCCCGAAAAGGCCGGCGGCGACGTACAGACCTTCAAGAAAAAGCTGGCTGCCAAGGGCGTTACCGAGATCGCTCACTTCGGTCCCCTCTACCGCTTTGACGTTCTGCGCGAGCTGGGCTATGACGAAGCTGCCATCGCAGCCACCTGCCCCGTCACCGAAGAGGTCTTTGACCGCCGCTTCACCCACTTCCCCATCTACGGTCTGTCCAAGGAACAGCTGGACTATATGGCCGACGCCATCCTCGAGTCCATCGACGAGATGCAGAAGGGTATCTGATCCCTCAAAAACTGAGATCTCCCGGAGTTCTTTACGGACTCCGGGAGGATTTTTATGGGGAAGGTTGTATTTTTTCACCTGCCGTGGTATACTGGAAACAGAAAATCCCGAAAGGATGTGCCAAATATGAATCTTCCCGAATGCAATGTACAGGTAAACAAAGATAAAGCGCTGGATATTCTCACCATCGCCGCCGCTGTGAGCGCAGTTGTTCTGGCTGTCGCCGCTGTCTTCAACCTGCTCTATCAGATCCTCAGCGCACTCAAAGAGATCCGCCGCACCATGCCGGTGGTCAGAAGAGCTGCCGAGATCTATATCGACGAGCGTACCCCCGAAGAAGACGATTTCAGCTTTGATCCCGAAGATCTCCTCGCCGAAGAGGAAGAGGACGAGATCGCACTGGAAGAAGAGATGCTGCGCAGCATGCAGGACGAACTGGAAGAAGCAAAGTATCTGTAACCATATCTCCCGCTCTGACGGCACGGCAGTTTCGGCTGCCGTGCTTTTTGTTATCCGATTTACTTTTCTTCACAGCTGTGCTACAATACAGATAATCCCCTTGAACGGAGGCTGTATCATGGCCAAAAAGAACTATAACACCAAAAACAACACAAGCCGTCCGAAGATCCCCGACCTGAAGCCCCGCATGATCCTTTTTCTGTGCGGATTTGTCCTTTTTACCGTGATCGGCAGCTTTCTGCGCGAACCGGTGGATCCCCCGGATTATGTCAGCGATAAGTACATTTTCTGGATTTTGCGGGATGTCCGCACCTTCTGTTTTGAGGGCGTCGCCCGCTTTCTCGGACGGGCTGTCGGTCTTCCCGTCGCCGGTGCGGCAGGACGGCTGTTCACGCTGGTCTCCTCCCTCTTTTATCTTGTGATGTCCTTAAGCCTTTACGGTGCTTATTCCGGCACGGAAATGGCTGATTTCGGTGACGAGCCCGAAACCGGTGTCGCCCGCACCGTTCATTTTATCGCATCTTATCCCTATCTCGCCAGGGTGACCTATATCATCATCGATCCGAAATTCGGTGATACGGGACGGCTGAACCCGGGTTACAACACATTTATCCTTCTGCTGTTTGTGATCGCCCTTCCGGCGAGCCTTTACAACCGTTCGGACGACGAGACTCCCGTCAGACAGAAATATGCCGCCCGATGGCTCTCTTCCTTCGGTGTGATGCTGGGCTGTGCCGGTCTCGGACGGCTGATCGCCGACAGTGCTCTTGCTCCGAAGGTGTATGCTCCCGGTCTTGCATGGTCGGTCATCGCCCCCATCGCAGAGGCTGTTCCCGCTTCCCTCGCCGGCATGGGAAAGATCCTTCTGACCTTTGCCGTTCTCATCGCTTTGGTGGCGCTCTTCGGTTCGATCCTTCTGAAAGAGAAAAACTGCAATATGCCCTTTTCCATCGTTTCGTTCGCCCTTCTTGTTGGCGGAGGTCTGATGTTTTACGCTGTCCGCGGCACGGACGGTGTTGAGCCCCGTGCTGCCGCCACCTGGGTGCTGATGCTCTTCGCCGCAGCGGTCTGGGCCATGGCAGCCCCCAAAAAGAAATTCCTTGTGCTTGTCTCGGGCGTGGGTGTGCTCTTTTCCGGTACAGCGCTTGTGACGGCCATCCGGCTGATGCGCATGCCCTTCTATGCTGCCGTTGACGCCCTCAGACTAGAGCTGCAGCCTTTGCAGGAGCGCGCGCTCGACTGGCTTAACGGGATCATCCCCCACGAGATCATTGGTCCCATTCTGGCGCTGATCGTCTGTCTGCTGGCTGCATTCCTGCTGGCGA
>JAFQND010000208.1 GCA_017396055.1 Oscillospiraceae bacterium | reverse complement strand
CACGCTGTTCCATATGTCCGCTGTACTGCTTACCGGGGCGGAATGTCTCGGTAAGGCCGGCAATATCGGTGGGAAGCGCATCGGTCTGAATACGCATGCCCAACAGCTTGAACGCCTTGACCAGCGGGTCTCCCTCATCCTGAAAGTGCGGAAAATAGTTTTTCCTTCCGTGTACCGGTCTGTATCCATTGCGCAAAAGCACTTCGTTCACCTGGTTCAAGAGATCGGGATAGATCTGATCTCTCATCACGGCGACCGCATGTTCGATCTTTGCCTTGTCCATCTTCTGGGGAAGTGCCTCAATATCTCTGACACCTTCACCCACCATCTGCACCCAGGCACTCTCCTCGCGCGTCAGTCCAAGTCCGGCAATCTGCTGTTTATACGTCCTTATCATCTTCTGTCTGCCCGCTTCGTTCTGATGGATGGGGGTGAATATCGTACTGATCAGCTGCTCTGCCGCTTCCTTGCCGCCCTCTGTGTGCTTTGCAACGTCGCGGAAGTTTCGTTCCATCGTCTCTCTGTGATAGGCCATGCCGTTCTTTTTGTCAACCCAGCCATCAGACGTAGCCAACAGATCTTCCATCACTTCCTGTCTCTGTGCCGAAACTTCCCGTTTATAGGTACCGATCACCCGTTCCGCTGCCTGCACATCTCTCTCGGCTTCCGCCAGAGCGAGAACGCCCTCTCTTGCGTCACCCATGATGCTCTCTGCCGATCTTCTGCCCGCTGCCACGTCGGCCGCATCAGTCTTGTCCTGGTCGGTCAGAAGACCGTACCTCTTCTCGACTGCCTTTCTTCTGGCTTCCGCTGCGTCCAAAGCTTCCCATGCCTGTCTCAGCGTTCCCCGATCCGGTACAGGCACCGGCTGATGCTGTTCCAGATACCGCTGTTCATAGCTGTTTGTCTGCCGGACCCTCCGTTCAAACTCTGCCAGAGCTTCGTCAAACTGCTGCTGCATTCCCCAAAGAACATCCTCGCCGCCCTCATCCAGAGTCAGCCTGGCGGGAGCAATGCCTTCGGCCACTTCCGCCATCCGCCGCAGCTGGTCGGCGGGATGGGTGATATCGTCCGGAAACAGTTCCGGATGGATCTTCGAAAGCTCTGCATATCTCCGGTTCACCGGCATACCCTTTTCCGTGACCGTCACTCTGCCTCTGTTCTGCTGTTTCCATCTGCCGAAATCAGGAATATTTCTGGCATCCGTTTCCGAGATCGATACGGCGGTCTGTCTCAGATCATCCTTCAGTCCCTTGTACTGCTGATAATACTCGTCCTGCAGGATACTGCCCCGCTCCCACATTTCCTTGAACAGCCGGTCTGCGGTCGCTCTCGATACCGTTCCGGTCTGACCGATCTCTGCTTCCGCCTGCTTTGTGACCGATCTGAGCGTCTCTCTGGCATCCGCGTTTTGGGTGATGCCCATGCTCCGGTACATGGTGTGAAGAAGTGCTGTTCCCGCCTTATGCCGCTCGTCTGCTGCTTTCTTCAAACTCTGTCTCGTCTCATAGTCCTGCTCCGGCATCACGCCATTGGTCACACGGTTGACCACCTGCGCCGGTACGGTGCTGCCGAAACGGAGGGCTTGACTATCTGCGGCTTCCTGTGGTATACTGATATCAGAGGATGACACAGCGCTCGTTTCGGACGTCAGGTCGGGGGAAGTTTCTACTTCATCGGACGGCTGTGCTCCTTCTTTTTTTATGCCTGCAGCCGCATCCCGCTCTGCCTCTGGGCTTACACTGCCGTTGGCATATGCGCTCACGATCCACAAACTTTTTCGTTTGCTGTCCGGGACTGCTTCTATTACATACTGCCGTCTTCCGTCGATCTGTTTAACAAACGTGATCATCGGTGCCTTGCTCTGATCGCTGTTCTGATACATATCACTGAAAACAACATTACCCTGCTCGTCCCTTGTGTAATCCACACTGTCGTACTGTTCCAGAACATAGCCAATACGCGCAACATCCGCATCGTTTGCCATCGAATGATCTGCCTCTCCGGTGACGCCATGCCGCTTTGTGATATGTCTCACGGCATCGGCGGTGAGCTTATGTTCAAATTCCGCTACGTCAACGCCGGTTACAGCCTTCACGCCTTCCGCCGTTCTCTCGCTGACCGCACCAATTGTGTGCGGTTTTTTTGTTTTCGGCCGTCCGGCACGTACATCCTGGATAAACTGCATGATTTCCTTGTCAACCGCGCCAAGATATTCCCGGAGAGTTTTCTGCTTTCGTTCGGTCTCCTCCACTTCCCTCTGCACCTGCATCAGAGGATCTTCTACAGTTTCCGGTCTCGTCAGTGCCCGCTTGACGATCTCTTCCTCGGTATATGTATCGATTCCTGCATCCACTTCTGCCTGATACAGATCTGCCAGTTCGCGGTTCGTCATCTGTTCCCCGCTCCTAAGCTTTTCGGTCAATCTCTCCGCTTCGGTCTGCAGCTTTCTGTCTCCCGACTCCATCGCCGCTCTGATCAGCGCGGTTCCGCCGTCCTGGTCACGGATCTCTTTGCCCAGTCTTTCGGTCCATACCATGTCTCCGACACTGCTGACCGTCTTTCTGACAACCGCATCTCCCGCCTTCGCTCCGCCGCCCATAATACCGCCGATAGCCGCACCCATTGCCGCAGCCTTGCCCATCTCCACGGGATTGATGACCGCTTCTTCTGTGGTGGAATAAAGCTTCATGTCAGGGTCATACCCCATCGCCGCCATCTTCCCGACGGGATACTGCACGACCTCTTCAAGACCTTCTTCCGCCATGTTCTGCAGGATGTCCTGGATAGCGCCCTTGACGCCTTTTTTGCCCGCTTCACCGGCGATCTTTTCGACCAGTTTCTCGGTACCGCCCATGCTCTCGATCATCGCTTCGGGAAAAGCCGTCAGCACCGCTGCCGTGATGGCCTCGCCCGTGTCCGCACCCTTCGCCAGAGCCTCATCATACGCTCCGCCAAAGCTCTGTGCCGCCGAAAGAATAAACTGCGGCTTCGATGCCATCTCTTTGACCGCACTGCCCATCATCTGTGCGCCGGTTCTGGTACCGTTCACGGTACCCGCCAGCCCTGTCGAAGCTGTGGGAACGCCCGCTCCTATCCATGCCGCCGCAACGCTGGGAACGGCCTGCACTGTACCCTGAACCAATGCGTTGCCGATCTCGCCCATCTGTCCTGCTTCTATGTTCTTCTGTACCTGCGCCTGCGCTTCCTCGTCCGACTTTTTATAATAGTCAGAGATTTTTCTCGCAATCTGCTGCACATTTCTGCCCGTCCGCGCGTCAATATAACGCTGCATCGCCGCCGGCGCTTTCTGATACACTTTTGATTCCGTGATAGATCGATAGATCGGATCCACAAGGTCTGCCGCCGCGCCCAAAATCCCGGTCAGTCCCTTGTTGAATCCCGTCAGACCGGCAAAAGCCGAGTCTCCCACAGCTGCTACTTTCGTCTCTGCTGCCTTCGGTGCCGTGGCATAATTCTTTCTCAGCCCGCTGATGCTGCCTCTGTTATACTCACTGCCCTCTGATATGCCGCCTACAGATGCGACCTTCGGT
>JAFQND010000207.1 GCA_017396055.1 Oscillospiraceae bacterium | reverse complement strand
CGTCGTCCGAGAGGGGAGCGGTATAATATTCACCCAGAACTCCCGAGAAGAGATAGCCTTCTCTTCCGTCGGGCAGACGGACCTTTTGCCAGCCGTTTTCGGGCTCTCCCAAAGGAGCAACGAGACAGCCTCTGACGAGATGTGCAAGATGAACCCCCTGTACCTTCGGGACAGAAAGAACATCACAGCAGTTTTTATGCAGAACCACCTTTTTCGGCAGCGCTTCCCATTCCGTGACCAGCTTTTCATCGGTGATCAGTTCATCGGCAGAGACGATGCCTTCATAGCGGTAATGGGTGCGGATATGCAGCCAGCCCGGTGCCGGTTCATCCAGGATCTCAACGGCCATGCCGAAGAGAACTTCATCCTCCACGGTATTCTCTCTGGAAGGGGCTTTGTACATGGCACAGACAGATGTATTGACGATTGCTTTCATATGATCCCTCTTTTATCAGACATTCAGTGTAACGGTACCTGCCGATGCATCGACGGTACACATCCTGCCCATGGGCAGCGACAATGTGGGCATGCAGTGACCGCAGGCAAGGTTTATGACAGCGGGTTTTCCGGCGGGAACGATCAGCTGATCAAAGATGTCGGCAAGTTCCAGCCCGCCGGGTCCGTCGGCCGTACAATCGGTCCATGCGCCGAGGATGATACCTTTGCAGTCATCGAATTTTCCGGCGTTGCGAAGACTGGTCAGCATGCCGTCTATCCGGTAAGGCTTTTCGCCGATGTCCTCCATAAAGAGGATCTTGTCTTTGGTGTCGATTTCCCACGGGCTTCCGAGGCTTGCCGCCAGCAGCGAAAGATTGCCGCCGCAGAGAATACCCGAAGTGGTACCGGGAACGAGCATTTCGCCCGGATGACCGTCAGGTTCGCCGAGCACACCCGAAAGTTCGCCGAAAAGCGCTTTTTTCAGCCAGCCCAGTGTAAACTCATCAGAGGAAGCTTCGGTGGAGGGCATGGGGCAGTGGTAAGCTTCCATACCGCAGACCTGGTTCAGAAAGAGATGCAGCGCGGTGACATCCGAATAGCCTCCGAACCATTTGGGATTCTTCCGGATCAGTTCTGCATCCAGAAGGGGCTGGAGGCGATGAGAACCATAGCCGCCCCGGATACACCAGATACCGTCGATGGAATCGTCGGCAAAGGCTTGGTTCAGCTCGCCGGCACGCTGTCTGTCGGATGCGGCAAAATAACCGTCGCGGTTTTTAAAATAACAGGAGGGATAAGTCACAGGTTCCAGCCCGAGGCTTCTGACAAAGTCCAGTGCAGGCTGCAGCTTTTCTTCCGGAACAGCAGATGCGGGACCGATAAGAGCGACCCGTGCACCGGGAAAAAGCGGTTTTGGCATAATCATAAAAAACACCTCTGAGTCGGCGGAGAGTCCGCCTTGCTTCTTTCAGTATATTCCCATTCGGGGGCAAAGTAAAGAGCCGGAGCGTTTTACAGCGGATAGACACTGTTTTTGCGGAATTCCCGGGGAGGAATGCCGAAAGCCCGCCGGAAACAATCGGAGAAATAGCTCTGGGAGTTGAATCCGCATCGCAGTGCGATCTCACTCAGGGGCAGAGCCGTACTGGCCAGCAGTTCTTTTGCAGCCGAGAGCCGGCAGCGCTGCAGATATTCGCCGGGGGTGGTGTTCAGGGTATCCCGGAACAGTTTATACAGCCATGAAACGCTCACGTTGCAGGCGTCGGCGATATCCTGTGCGGTCAGATTGTTTCCGATGCCCGATTCGATGAACCGCTGTGCCTTTGTATGGATACCGGGATCTTCTCCCGTCCAGTTCGCCAGCTGTCTCAGCAGCAGGATGAGTTCCGCCGAAGCGGTCAGATTATCAAAGGGGTCGCCCGAGAAAAAGTGCGCGATGATGTCTGCAAAAAAGCTTTCGGTTTTTCTCAGATCCGGCGCGGGAAAAACAGACGGAAGATT
>JAFQND010000206.1 GCA_017396055.1 Oscillospiraceae bacterium | reverse complement strand
TTGAAAATTACGTGTTTATTTGGAATATAAAGGGTGAAATGTGGCAAAGAACCTGGGATGGACACCTTCTGCCTTCAGGGCTTCGAAATCCTCTTCGGGATTGACGGGACCGGTGACTTTTTCGTGTCTCCACAGACAGGCGCAGTACAGCTTTTCGGGTTTCACTTCGCCCAGGATGCTGTAGGGATAAAAGCCGTGCAGACGGAAGCGGCCGTCATATTTCTCTTCGATATAGCGAAGCAGTGCGCCGTCGAAGCTGTTGACAAAGCTGCGCTCCCAAAGGCCGTAGGAATCGATCAGGGCAATGATCCTATCGGCACAGGTCTTTGCAAACTCCTCGCCGTCGCGGAAATAATCCTTGAACTCGAAATTGAACTGCATCCGCTCGTCCTGTTTCGAGACATACTCGAGAAATTCCTTCAGCGTGGGGATGCGGGTGCCTTTGAACTCCTCGCCTTTCTTGATGCCGGCATCGGCTTTTTTCAGCTCTTCCAGCGTCAGGTCGCGGACTCTGCCGGAAAGGTCGGTGGTGCGGGAGATATCCATGTCATGCATCAGTACGATCTCACCGTCTTTGGTCATTCTCAGGTCCAGCTCAATCATGTCGGCGCCGATCTCATAAGCAGAGACAAAAGCAGGCATGGTATTTTCGGGACAGAGGGCCACATTGCCGCGGTGGGCAGCTACTTCGATATACATAAGCTTCACTTCCGTTTCAAATTTTTCTGCGGGGTTGATTTTTCCCCGCTCATCTGGCATTATTATACTATGAAAATGCGCAAAAAGGCAATAGATGGCCGAAAAGATGATACAGATTCAGTTTTAACGGTCAGAATGCGCAGAAATCATGCGCATTTGCGCATCATCCGGGAGGAAGATCATGTCTGCAAATATCCGGGACGAAGAACTCATCCGCCTCATCAACGAAACGGGCTATGTCACCATCCAGACACTGGCCGAAAAGACCTTTACCAGCTGTTCCACCATCCGGCGGGATCTTCAGCGGCTGGAGCAGCAGGGGCTCATCCGCCGCCGCCACGGAGGGGCCGAATCGGTACTGACCCTAAGGCCCACTTCCATCATCCGCCGCCAGCTGGGACAGTCTGAGAAAGCCTCGGCCGCCGGCAAAGCCGCAGCCTTTGTGCGCCCGGGCAGCACCATCTTCATCGATGCCTCCACCACGGCACAGTATATGATCCCCCATTTGAGCGGCATTGAAAACCTCACTGTATGGACCAACGGTATCGATACGGCCATGCGGCTGACCGACGCCCGTATCAGGGCGGTCAGCACCGGAGGCGAGCTCTTTGCCGAGTCGATGGCCTATGTGGGACCGGTGGCCGCCGAAGCCGTCCGCAGAGTCCGGTTCGATGCCGTGTTCTTTTCCAGCGCGGGCTTTGACGATGAAACCGTCAGCGACTGGTCTGAAGCGGAAACTGTTCTCAGACGGATCGTACTGGAACAGTCAAAAGAGCGTTATTTTCTCGCCGACCCTTCCAAGCGGGACAAAAAGTTCACCTATATCGTCTGCCGCACCGGTGAACTGGACGGGATCTTCTGCAGCTGAACAGAAAGGAGCTCAGGATTTATGCATCTTACATTTCTCGGCACAGGTGCCGCCACTTCCGTTCCCCTTGCTTTCTGCCGCTGCGCCCATTGTACCGCCGCCCGGAAAACGGGAGGCAAAAATATCCGCCGCCGCTCTTCCCTGCTGATCAACGACGATCTCCTCATCGACCTGGGACCCGACGCGGTTCAGGCGATGTTCGCCTGCGGCAAGGATCTGACCGCCGTCAGAACAGTGCTGATCACCCATGCCCACTCGGATCATTTCGATCCCGGGCATTTTACCACCCGCATGGCGGAATATGCCTGTGAAGATCCTGCGCCTCTTCTGATCTGCTGCTCCAAAACGAGTCTGCGGGTACTGTCCGACTATACCGAACGGGAGGAAGGCATCCGCCCGGATGACAATGCCGGCAGGACGGGGCTGCGCCTTTCGGTCCATGCCTGTGCCGCGGGAGAGACTTTCGCCTGTGGAAAATATCATGTCACCGCCCTTTATTCCCGTCATGATCCGTCAAAGGATTCCAGGGTCTATATCGTGGATGATGATCGTGTCAGGGTGCTCTATGCAACCGATATGCCCGCACCGGACGAGGCATTCTATCAGGCCCTTGCCGCAGCGGGGCCTGTTGACCTGGTCATTGCCGACCACACCTATGGTCCCGGTATGCCCGACCGTCCGGACAGCGCCCATATGTCCGCCCACGATGTGGCGCGGATGGCGAAAAAGCTGAGCGCCCTCGGCCTGCTCCGGCCGGAAGGTCAGGTCTGGGCGACCCATATCTCCCATGAACATACCCCTGTCCACGATGAACTGGAAGCATTCGCCGCCCGAAACGGCTATCATGCCGCATGGGACGGTCTGGAGATGGAACTGTAAGAAAAGAAAGAGCCTCCGCCGAAAAAGCAGAGGCTCTTTTTGTTTTCGCTATCCGTGCGAATTGCTTCGCAGCGAAATTATTTTGCGGCAAAACTTATTTTGCGTGTGCGTCGATGACGTCGTCGAGGAAGTTCTCGCCGTCAAAGATCATTTCGCCGTCCACATAAACGGTGGGACGATGGATATCAAAGTCCACATGCTCATCCGAATGGATGATCTCGCCGCGGCGGCGGTTGTTGCCGATGGCCACATGGACACAGCGGGTCTGATGGCTTCCGTCCACCAGCCAGCCGTACATATCGTTTTCGATGGAGGTGGTGGTGACCAGACCGATCTCGTCACAGAGGTCGGGAGCGGGAGAAACGTCTTCCATCAGCTTTTTGAGTCTTGCGACCTGTACGGGATCGCCGGTGTAGTTGACCAGATAGCTGTCCTTGAACTCCAGCTTCATGGGCTCCATCCACAGTTCCTGATGACCGCGGAAGGCAGGACGGATGGGGAATCCGCGCTGACCGTAAGCAAATTCGGAAGCACCGTCGGCAACGATGACACCGTTGACGGTCTCGAGAGAAGGAATAACTGCAACCTCTGCATAGAAAGGAATAATGGCCATAACGGGATACATGGCGTCCACGGATTTTGCCAGATCACAGGTTAGGTCGGTGCCCAGCTCGGTGGTGATGCGGATCTCTTTTGCGGTCTTGAGCCACTCGTACAGCTTGAGGGTACGGGTGCGGTTGCGGAGAACTTCTTCTTTGTTCAGTTCCCAGCGATCCATACCGCCGGACTCAAAGGTAAAGCGGCGGCTGTGTCCCAGAAGAGCAGTGTCGCACTCGTCGCTGTTGCCAAGAAACATGCCAAAGTCGGTACGCATCTGGTCGGTGGCCATAAAGACGATATCTGCGTGCAGGATAGCCTGACGCAGGGGCTCCATAACAGGCAGCTTCATATAGCGCTATTCGCCGCCGTACATATCGATGTCGATGATCATGACATTGCCGCCAAGAGCCTTTGCGGTGTCACAGAGAGCACGGGCATTGGTATAGCATTCGCGGTCGGCAATGACGACAACGGTGTCGCCTGCCTTCATTTCAGCAATGTCCTCCAGGACAAAGCGGGCGTTTTCAAAAATGCGTTTGTTGTCAGCAGAATAAATGAACAAGTGCTTCCCCTCCTTCGGGATGATAAAAACAGAACTCCCCGCCTTGCGGCAGGGAGTCGGTGAATTTTTGGCTATTGTCAGCTTTCAGAAACCAGCTGACCTTTGACAAATACCTTCTTGACCTGCAGCTCGGTGTCCATGATGACCAGGTCGGCGCGCTTGCCGACCTCCAGGCTGCCCAGTTCGGCATCTCTGCCGAGGATACGGGCGGGAGTGGCGGACATCATCTTGGAAACGACCACGGGGCTCAGCTGGCAGACATTGACAGCATTGCGGTAGCAGCGGTCGGAACAGGCGATGGAACCTGCATAGAAGCTCCGGTCGGGAAGCTTTGCAACGCCGCCTTCAATGATGACGGGGTTGTTGTCATTGGGGTTGCCGAGGAAACTGGTGGTGACATTCTGACCGGCGGCGCGCATAGCGTCGGTGATCAGTGCGACTCTTTCCGGTCCCTTGATCTTCAAAGCACACCACATGACCTCTTTGGGGATGTGGCAGCCGTCGCCGATCAGCTCCAGATCCATGTCATCCAGAATGTTGGATGCCTCGACGATACCGCCGTGGACGATCTGGCCTACCTTGTGAACAAAGGTGGTGCTGTTGTAAGCATGAGTGACCAGGCTGAAGCCCCATTTATGGGCTTCGATAACTTCTTCGGCCGTAGCGTCAGAATGGGCAATGGCACAGAGGATACCGTGTTCCTTCATCTTTTTGGCGAAGGTTTCCATGCCCTCCAGCTCGGGAGCGCCGCTCCAGCGGACGATCAGACCGTTGGCCTTTTCCAGAATCAGGTCGACCTCATCGGGGTCGGGATTGCGGATCAGGTGGGCGGGCTGTGCGCCCTTGCGGGCCATGCTCAGATAGGGACCTTCCAGATGGAGGCCCAGGATATCTGCACCGAGGTCGCCCTTTGCCATGGCTTCGCGGCAGGTGTCGAACAGGTCGAACAGCTCTTCGTTGGAGCAGGCAGTGGCGGTGGGGCACAGAGAAGTGGTGCCGTGGGCACAGTGGATACGACAGGCCTTCTGGAAATCCTCCACCTTGCCGTCCATGAAGTCGGAACCGTCGCCGCCATGCAGATGCATCTCGACGAAACCGGCCAGCAGCCAGCCGCCGTTCAGGTCAACGACTTCCATACCGTCGGTACCGCCGATATAATCGGTGGAAACGATGCGGTCACCCTCAATGATCAGGGAAATATCCTCAGCCACGCGGTCCGGCAGGACGATGTGGCCGTTTGTGAATACTTTTCTCATGAAAAGCTCCTCTTACTTGTTGTAAACGCGGATTGCGGGAACGACAGAGGTGTGAACAGCGACGTCAGCAGCATAGATCTTTGCGTCGGGATGGTTCTGGAACAGAGAGCAGGGAAC
>JAFQND010000205.1 GCA_017396055.1 Oscillospiraceae bacterium | reverse complement strand
CAGAGCAACACGCTGACTCTGACCACCGGACAGAGCCTTGGGTTTACGGTCGAGCAGATGGGTGATGTCCAGGATGCGAGCAGCTTCTTCAACGCGGCGCTTGATCTCATCTTTGGGAGTCTTGCGCAGCTTCAGGCCGAATGCCATGTTGTCGAATACGGTCATGTGGGGGTACAGAGCGTAGTTCTGGAATACCATTGCGATGTCGCGGTCTTTAGGAGCAACGTCGTTTACCAGTCTGTCGCCGATGTACAGTTCGCCTTCGGAAATTTCTTCCAGACCAGCGATCATACGCAGGGTGGTGGACTTACCGCAGCCGGAAGGACCGACCAGAATGATAAATTCTTTGTCTTCGATTTCCAGGCAGAAATCGGAAACAGCAGTAACGCCGCCGGCGTACTTTTTATAGATGTTCTTCAGAGATAAGCTTGCCATAAAAAGGACCTCCTAAATTTTTGGGGATTTTTTTCCTTGCTAATACTATAACAAATTTTCCCGTGATTGCCTAGCCGTTTATTACCCAAACTTTAATTTTCTAATTTGTGCAGTTTGACTCAATAAAATAAAAACATCAGAAAAAGCGATATTTTCAAGCGAAATACGGTGATTTATCGGTAATAAATTCATATAACATCTGTTTTCAACGATATTTACCTGTTTTTACTGATATATTCCCGCTCAGAAAGATCATAAAGGTCAAATCCGATAACAGTTCCGTCATAAGTCAGCAGATTTGCACGAATATCATCTCGATTGTTTGGCGCATTTGTCAGAGTATATGAATAATGATCCGCTTCCATGCCGGCCCAGTGACGTAAATCAAATCCGTTTTCCGTCTGAAGCGCATTATACTCCTGATATATTTCATCAAATTCTGCCGGTATGGTCACTCTGGTCATAACCGCCGACTTCGGATCAACTTCCAGCCCTTTATTTTCCAACCACAACACCCAAAGGTCAGCTGTGTTTTGCTGGGGTACAGTTTTATTCGCGGACCGTAAAATTGTCGTACAGATCGCTGTAAATAAAACCACGGCAGCCGCTGCTGCAATGGCTGATGCTGTTTTGAATGAAAAGTGAACCGTCCAGATGCGCACGAAAACCCCTCCCGAGCAGAACTGTCACATTCTACGCGAAAGGGGTCTTAGTTATTCGTTATTCTTCTTCACGAGCTTTGGCTGCTGCGATAACAGCGGCCTCCAGCTGGTTGGGAAGCTGCTCGTAACGGGCAAACTCAAGAGAGAAGCTGCCGCTGCCCTGAGTCATCTGGCGGACAACAGTGGTAAAGTCCTGCATCTCGCTCATGGGAACTTCAGCAACGATCTCGGTCATACCGTAGCCCATTGCGTTCATGCCCAGTACACGACCACGACGCTTATTCAGATCGCCCATCATATCACCGGTGGAGTCATCGGGAACCAGAACGCTCAGGCTGCCGATAGGCTCAAGGATGACGGGGCCAGCCTGAGGCAGACCAGCTTTGTAAGCCAGAGAAGCTGCGGTCTTGAATGCCATTTCAGAGGAGTCAACGGGATGAGAAGAACCGTCAACCAGAGTAGCCTTCAGTCCAACAACGGGATAGCCGGCCAGAACGCCCTTCTTGACGCAATCCTGCAGGCCTTTTTCAACTGCGGGGAAGAAGTTACGGGGAACAGCGCCGCCGAAGACGTTCTCTTCGAAGACGAGGGTCTCGCTGTCGCAAGGCTCGAACTCGATCCATACGTCACCGTACTGGCCATGGCCGCCGGACTGCTTCTTATGTTTGCCCTGTACCTTGACCTTCTTGCGGATGGTCTCGCGGTAAGCGATGGTAACGGGAGCCAGCTTAACGTCAACACCGAACTTGGTCTTCAGCTTGGCAACAGTAACGTCCAGATGCTGTTCGCCCAGACCGGTCAGAACCTGTTCGTGAGTTTCGGGATCGATAACGAAGGACAGAGTGGGGTCCTCTTCCAGCAGACGGGCAATACCCTGAGAGATCTTGCCTTCATCGCCCTTATCGCCGGATTTAACTGCCATAGAGTGGCAGGGCTTGGGGAAATCAGCACGGGTCAGAGTAACCTTACGTTTGGGAGAGCAGAGGGTATCACCGGTATTGGCATTCAGCTTGCTGATAGCGCAGATATCGCCGGCGGTAACTTCTTTCAGATCTTCCTGCTTCTTGCCGCGAACGATCATCATCTTGCCGACCTTTTCGGGCTGACCGGTAGTCATGTTGACCAGTTCGGTGGAGCCGTCGATCTTACCGGCAACAACTTTTACATAGGACAGTTTGCCGACGAAGGGGTCAGCAATGGTCTTGAAGACATAAGCAACAGGCTCAGCGTTGACATCGCAATCAACCTCAACCTCATCGCCGTTCTCATCGACACCGGTTTCTTTTGCAACTTCTTCTGCAGAAGGCAGCAGGGATGCCATAGCACCCAGCAGCAGATTCAGGCCTTCCAGGTTCTGAGCAGAACCGCAGAATACGGGGGTGATGGTGCCGTCAAAGATACCCTTATGGACACCGCGGACCATTTCCAGCATGGTGAACTCTTCGCCAGAGAAGTATTTATCCATCAGCTCTTCGTCGGTCTCGGCGACAGCTTCGGAGATAGCGTTTACCAGGCCCTCGATACGATGGCCCATGTCGGGCAGGGGAACTTCATAGCGCAAACCTTCCTTGAAGGAGTAGGCTTTCATGCCCAGCAGGTCGATATAGCACTGTACCTTGCTGTCTTCTACGTAAGGAACAACCAGAGGGCAGATAGAAGCGCCGAACTGATGCTTCAGATCTTCCAGAACCTTATAGAAGTCGGCATGGTCAGAATCCATCTTGCTGACAAAGATAGCGCGGGGTTTACCCATCTTGACTGCTTCCTGATATGCCTTCTGAGCGCCGACGGTCAGACCGGATTTGCCGGACATAACGATCAGAACGCTGCCTGCAGCGCGGATAGCCTCAGTCTGGCCCAGAGCGAAATCGAACAGGCCGGGAGCATCCAGCAGATTGATCTTGGTCTGGTCATATTCAATAGGAACGATGGAGAGGTTCAGCGAAGACTTGCGCTTGATCTCCTCTGCATCATAGTCGGATACGGTGGTACCGTCAGCGACTTTGCCCAGACGGTCAGAACCTGCGGTTCTGTAGAGCAGACCTTCAACCAGGCTGGTCTTGCCGCTGCCGCCGTGGCCGACGACCGCAATATTTCGAATGTTGCTTGCATCATACTGTTTCATAACTACGCTCCTCTATATGAGTTGTTTCAGAATGCTTTTCCGGAGGACCTTGCCGGCTCCGGAAAGAGCGATTAGACAAAGTATCCAAAAAGATAAACCCTGATAAATCGTATTATAGCATAAATTATCTTTAGAGACAAGAAGTTTCCGGTCAAAAGATAGAAAAAACCGGGAAACCAATTGTAGAAGTTTCCCGGAAGTTTTTGTGCGATTTAGCCATTAAAGACCATTTTCGGCAAAGTATTTCTGAAATTTTCGCCATGGAGCAGCCTTTTTGCACGAACAATTGTCAACGCTGAACAAGCAGTCTGCTTTGAGGAGTCATTACCAGGCAGCATTCTGTCCCGCCAGCCAGCCGGTTGCAAACGCGATCTGCAGATTGAAACCGCCGGTATAAGCGTCTACATCCAGCATCTCACCGGCAAAATGAAGGCCGGGCAGCAGTTTTGACTCCATGGTTTTGGGAGAGACCTCCTTTACCGGCACACCGCCGGACGTGACGATTGCCTCCTCTACGGGACGGAAATCCACAGGAGTCAGGGTAAAGCCTTTGATCGTTTCAAGAAGAGCCTGACGCTGCTCACGGGTCAGGTCACGGATCTTGGTCTCGAAAGGAATATCGGCCCGCCGCAGAGCCACAGGGATCAGCTTACGGGGAAGCAGTGCTCCCAGCGAATTAATGATATCCCGGTTAAGATTCTGGGAGAAATCTCTGAGCAGACGCTTATCCAACTGTTCTTCCGTCAGACCCGGCTTCAGATCGATCGACATTTTATAGGAAGCTTTTCCCATCTTACGCATATGAGCCGATGCAGAAAGCACCAGAGGACCGCTGACACCGAAATGAGTAAACAGCATCTCGCCCAATTCGGTGAAGATCTCTTTTCCGTTCTCGGTAACCGTAAGGGTGACATTTTTTAAGGAAAGACCCATCATCTCCTTCGGGTCTTTTTCCCTGGTGATCACAGGGATCAGCGAAGGGCGAATGTCGGTACAGGTATGCCCGGCCTGTTTCGCCAGCGCAAATCCGCTTCCGTCTGAGCCGGTGAGAGGATAGGAACAGCCGCCGCAGCAGAGGATCACGGCTGAAGCTTCATATTCCGCGCCTTCTTCACACCGGACGCCGGAAATCCGACCGTCGGCAGAAAGCAGTTCTGTCACATTGCCCTGACGGAAATCCGCACCGGCTTTGTTCGCTTCACGGATAAGGGCATCCGCAATATCCCGGGCGTTATCCGACACCGGAAAAACGCGGTTTCCGCGTTCTGTTTTGAGTGGAACTCCCGCCGCCTCAAAGAAAGCCATGGTATCCGCAGGGGAAAGAGCAGCAAACGCGGAATAAAGGAACCGGGGGTTCTGGGGGATATTTTCCATCAATGTATCGAGAGAGCAGTTGTTAGTCACATTGCAGCGGCCTTTACCGGTGATAAGGATTTTGCGGCCCGAACGGCTGTTTTTATCCAGAAGCAGCACCGATTTACCCATCTGACCGGCGGACACGGCTGCCATAAGGCCCGCAGCGCCTGCACCGACGATGATAACGTCATAATATTCGTTCATGGAGTTTCCTTTCGGAGAAAGTTTAGTGTTGATATCATTATATCCTGTTTGAACGGGTATGTCAAAGAAATGTATCAGCGTATATCTTCCACAAGAAAAAGGGATGGCTGAGGCCATCCCTTTTGGTATCAGGTGCCCACCGGAAGTCCATGATAACTATTCCCCTCGATGGGATCTCCGGTGATATCTTTGATCAGTGCAAGTTCAAATTCGGTCTTTGTGCCGGTACGGACATGCCGCGATACCAGCTCCCTGTCTCCGTGATAAGCAATACAGGCACGATTGCCGTTGAGCCCCAGCTGAATGGAGCCGTAAAATTTTCCGTCGGGCAGAGCCTCAAAGCCGGTACCGCTGTAGTAACAGTATTTCTCACGCACTGTCTTCAGATCACCGGAGAGACAGAAAAGCGATTCTTTCGGCTGGAAAGGTTTATCTGCCAGATAAGTTGTTGTCCAGAACTCACCGGTTTCCCAGCAATAGTCCAGATTCTGAAAACCCAGATTGGTATTGGCAATGGGGATATAATGATCCCGTTCAAAGCTGCCGTCCATTCCGAACTGCAGAATCAAAGAACCAAACCGCTCCTCGCCCTTCAGCAGTGCAGCAGTAAAAATTTTAGGTTCACCGGTAACGGGATCAGGAGCAATGGTGGTACCATCAACTCCCCGGAATCCCCGCACATCATCAGGATCGAAAATATACTCCCGGCATTTTGTCAGAGGAATCCGTTCAATCAGATGAAGATCCTTTTCATCAAAGACCCAAACCTCGAAATCGCTCCATTCGACCGCCTCTCCGTTTTTAGGATAAGCACCATAGGAGGCATAGATCTTTCCGTCATAATAATCACAGTCGCCCAGATGACCGCCTTCTACCTCCACCTGACAGCGAATGGTGCCTTCCATCGTGGTTTTGACCATGGTATCAGTGAAAGAGAAATACATATGCTCTTTGCCTTTGGCAAATCCCTGTACATGGTACAGCTGATGAGCAATTTCGAAATATTCCTTCATTTTATTTCTCTTTTTTGCGATATTTGATCATCGCAACAACCGCCGTAACTATGCCGCAGAGCTCGGCCAGGATAGAAGAAGATCTGATGATGGCGAAATAGGTTGCATAAATGCTGGCATTGACCAGAGTCAGAGCCCTTGTCTTCTGTTCATCCCGCTGGAAAGTGGCAAGCATGTTAAACACTGCGCCTACGATCGGCAGAAGGTCGACGATCCGCCGATAGCCAAGGAAACCGCCGCCCACATAAAGGATCAGAAAGATGATATTTTCCACGTTGGAAACGGGCTTTTCATCTTTTACATGCCACATAGAAACGATCGCCTGGATCACAGCGACAGCATTGAGGAATACTGCCGAACCAAACTGGCCGATCAGAATGACATTCAGACCAAAAAAGATATTGGCAAGGCCTGTCATGACCAGCATCTGCCATTTTTTCTTAAACAGCGGAAGTATGAGGCAGCAGATCGTCGCAATAACGCCCAGTGCCTGACCGATATAGTATGTCATAAACGATCCCCTTTTTTATTTATCGTCTACGATCACGCCATATACGCCTGTTGTGGTTGGCGTTCCGGCATAGTAGGTGCAGAAATGTGTCTCTCCCACTGCGGTGGTTTTCACGTTGCCGGTATCCCAGCCGCCATAGGGTTCTGCGGTCAGTACTTCCGAATCACTCCAATTCAGCGGTGCATCCCAGACATCATTCAGATAAACCACCCGGCGCTTTAATTCTCCGCCGAAACGAACAAAATAATACAGATTTATTCTGCCGGTTTTTCTGTCATAGATGACGCTGGGAGAATTGCCATAGGAATCGGTGATATTGGTGTATTCCTTTGTCCAGGTTTCTCCCCGGTCGCAGGATTGAATCTGGAACATTGCGATGGTGCCTTCCTCGGCATCCTTACGTCCCAGCACAAGAATCCGATCGCCTTCAACACAAGCGCACTCAATTTCAACGGGACATTCGGACCGCGGAATATTCTCTTCAACGGGTATCTGTTCCCAGGTAAAACCGTCGTCGGCACTTTTCAGCACGCCCCAGGAACGTGTCTCTCCATAGGTGTTGTAAAATGCAAACAGACCCTTGTCCGGAATCTGGAAAATATTGCCGATATGTCCGCTGCGAAGGGAAAAATCGGGGCTGGAGACCAGCACGGTCTTTGTGCCCTCGATCTTGTACAGCTGATGAGCACCCGGAACATCTTCAAGCTTGCCGTTGCGATGCCACAGCAGCATATCGCCTTCGGCGTTATAACCCATGCCGGTAGCACCCTTGACACCTTTTTTGTCAGTGAAGATCTCGGTGGGTTCGCTCCAGGTCTGTCCGTTTGTATCGGATGTCTTCAGATAAACCGCGGTATCAGTAGCATCGTGCTTATCCGCAACGGTATAGGTACAGATCATTTTTCCTTTGACAGAACCGATCAAAGGCCATGCAGAATACTTGTGGGGTGTTACGATCGTAATTTTTGAAATTTTAGCACTCATTTTGTCCGGAACCTCCTCAAATATTTCTACTATTATAATGGCATGCAGCTTTTACGGTCACAGCAAAAAAACATTTTCTCAGAACCGCTTGATTTTATATTGTGACTCCTTATTTCCCGCTTTCAGACTTCACTGTTCCCTGATAGACTTCATACTCTGACCAGATCTTCTCCAGCTTTTCAAAGGTCGCAGTGACCTCATCCTCTTTCAGAAGGCCGACTGCTACGATAAGGGCATTGACCAGGCTGAAAGGTGCAACCAGTGCGTCCACAAAAGAGGTCATATCGCTGCGCGCAGCAAGAATATAGTTGGCCAGTTTTGCCAGAGGAGAGTTGGCTCCGTCGGTTACAGCTACTACCGTTGCGCCGGCATCGGCAGCAAAGCGGCAGGCACGGACCGTCAGGGTGGAATATCTCGGGAAGCTGATGCCGATAAGTACGTCATCCGGGCTGATACGGAACATCTGCTCGTACAGTTCGCTGGTGGAAGAAGTATGCAGCAGCCGCACGTTATCGAACATCAGGCTGAAATAATAATCAATAGATCTTGCCAGTGCATTGGCGCTTCTGTCGCCGATGACATAGATATTCCGCGCTGCGGCGATAGCCTGTGCTGCAGCATGGAAATCAACCCGGGAAGTTTCTTCCAGCGTACGGCGGATCTTGTCCATATCATAAGAAAGAACTTTCTCCAGTACATCGCCGTCGCCGATGCGGTCGCGGGTCACCGAGATACGCTGGACGGACGTCAGCTGTGTTTTGATGATCTGCTGAAGAGAGCGGGACAATTCGGGGTAACCTTCAAATCCCAGTTCATAAGCGAAACGAACCACAGTGGATTCGCTGACGCCTACGGTCGCGCCCATTTTTGCCGCTGTCATAAAAGCAGCCTTATCCGTATGGGCGGTAATAAAATCAGCGATGCGTTTTTGTCCTTTTGAAAAAGTGGGTCTTGCCTGTGTGATCTGATCGAGAATATCCATTGGCGGTGCTCCGTTTTCTGTGACGTTATATGGTGGATAAGCCGGATAAACCGGTGCATCCTTATTATATATGTACGAAAGCAGCCGTTCCCGACGGACGGGTGTACGGCATACTGACGCAACTATTATAACATGAATTTGATATTTTGCAAGTAAATGTCAAAAAAATTGCAAAAATTCTCCTGAAGAGCCGCATATACCGGCCATGCGAAAAAGATGTCCCCATAAAGTCATGATGCATGCAGAATATTCGTTATAAAATATCCCGGAAATTGTTCACAGATTGTTTGAGAGTTTTTTGCCAATACGTCTTGACAACCCAAGAAAATCGTGGTAAATTATATTTAGCACTCGAGGTAAAAGAGTGCTAAAACAGAAAAAGTGAGATGAGGATGTGAAAGATTCTGAACTGAGAAAGCTGAAGATTCTCAAGCTGATCGTCGAACAGTATATCGAAAGCGGCGATCCTGTCGGCTCCAAATCGGTCGCCTATCAGTTTGAATCGGCCGTTTCCTCTGCTACTGTGCGCAATGATATGGCGCTGCTGGAACGGATGGGTTATCTGTCACAGCCCCATACCTCTGCCGGACGTATCCCGTCCAGCCTTGGCTATCGGTACTATATCTCCCATCTGATGCACAAAGAGCCCCTTTCCGACATGGATCGTGAGATCATCGACTCACGCATCGTCAGAGGTGACCTGAATCCCCGCACACTGATCTCCAATGCGGCAGATCTGCTGGTCAAACTCACCGACTGTGCCGTTATCAGCACCATGAGCGAAACCGGCCACGCCATCATCACGAGAGTAGAAGCTTTTCCCATTGGCCGCAGATTGTATGCGATCATGGTTACTTCCTCCGGCGGTGCCGCAGAAAACCGGGTGTGTCGGCTGGATGCCGACCTGATGCCCGAACAGCTGAGCTTTTTCCTGCGCCTCGTCCGTGATAATCTGATCGGTCTTCGGATCGATGAACTGACAGACGAAAAGCTGGTGGAACTGGGGTTGGCACTGGGAAGCCGCACGATGCCTCTGGCACCGCTTCTCTACGGTGTATACGATATCACAAGGGAGCTGCGCAGACGGCGCATCGAGATCAAAAACGAGACCAGTCTTCTGAGAAAAGGCGTTTTCCGGCCGGATCAGTATACCGACCTGATCAACAGTCAGGATCAGCTGGGCAATCTTCTGGAAGCCCACAAAACCGGTATCTCGGTCCTGTTCGGCAAACAGGATACACCCTTTGCCGTCGAAGGTTCTGCGCTGATCGTTGTTCCTTACCGGCAGGGCAACCGCTCCATGGGTTCCATCGGTATTCTGGGACCTCTTCGGATGGACTATGGAAGAATTCTTCCCTTTACCGAATACCTTACCGATACTGTTTCACGTCTTCTGACCGAAGGCATGGACGATGACCGAAGCAAGCCCAGCCGGCTGAATCGTGGTCCCACCGACCTGGCACCGACTGAACGATAAATCTGAAAGGATGTAATCCAACGTGGAAGAAAAAGAGATCCTGACTGAGGAAGAGATCCCTACCGTCGAAGGTGAAGCTGTTGAGCCCGATATCGACGAAGCTCCCGAAGCTGAAGTCCTCTCCGAAAAGGAGACCGAACTGACCGCAAAGGTAGCAGATCTGGAGGATCAGCTCCTCAGAAAGATCGCCGAATTTGACAACTATCGCCGCCGCACCACCAAAGAAAAAGAAGAAATCGGTCTGACCGCAAAGGTCAAATGCATCGGTGAGCTGCTGCCTGTTCTGGATAATTTCGAGAGAGCACTTGCGGTCGGTTCTGCCGATGAAAGCTTCCTCAAGGGTGTTCAGATGATCTTCGACTCGATGGTTTCTACCCTGAAAAAGATGGGCGTTGAAGAAATCGAAGCTGAAGGCAAGCCCTTTAATCCCGATCTGCATTATGCCGTTACCAGAGTGGAAAATCCCGAACTGGAAGCCAACACCATCGCCGCAGTCCTGCAGAAGGGCTATCAGATGAGCGGCAAGATCATCCGCCACGCCATGGTCGCTGTGGCAAATCCCGACTAAGTCAAAAAACTCCCCCCAAAAAGGGAAGCTGAAATACAAACAATCTGCCCGCCGCACAACGGCGGAATCTGAATCGGAGGAAATTTATTATGGGAAAAATCATCGGTATTGACCTGGGTACTACCAACTCCTGCGTTGCTGTTAGGGAAAACGGCGAAGCAGTTGTCATCGCTAACCACGAAGGCGGCAGAACTACTCCTTCCGTCGTTTCTTTCTCCAAGGACGGCGAAAGACTGGTCGGCGGCGTTGCCAAACGTCAGGCTGTCATGAACCCCGACCGCACCATCATTTCTATCAAGCGTGAGATGGGTACCAACAATAACGTCACCATCGACGGCAAAACCTATACCCCTCAGCAGATCTCTTCCATGATCCTGCAGAAGCTGAAAGCTGACGCTGAAGCTTATCTGGGCGAGACTGTCACCGAAGCTGTTATCACTGTTCCCGCTTACTTCACCGACGCTCAGCGTCAGGCTACCAAGGACGCCGGCCACATTGCGGGTCTGGATGTCAAACGTATTATCAACGAGCCCACTGCTGCTGCTCTGGCTTACGGTATGGACAAATCCGGCGAGCAGAAAGTCATGGTATATGACCTGGGCGGCGGTACCTTTGACGTATCCATCATCGAAATGGGCGAAGGTGTACAGGAAGTTCTGGCTACCGCAGGCAACAACCACCTGGGCGGCGACGACTTCGACCAGCGCATCATCGACTGGATGGTAAATGAATTCAAGACTGCCGAAGGTGTTGACCTGCGCAGCGACAAGATGGCTATGCAGCGTCTGAAGGAAGCTGCTGAGAAAGCAAAGATCGAGCTGTCCGGCATGACCACCACACAGATCACTCTGCCCTTCATCTGTGTTGATTCCACCGGTATGCCCAAGAATCTGGACATGACCCTTTCCCGCGCCAAGTTTGACGCTCTGACCCACGATCTGGTTGAAGCTACCATGGGTCCCGTTCGTCAGGCTCTGTCCGACGCCGGTCTGAAAGCAAGCGAACTGGATAAGGTCCTGCTGGTCGGCGGTTCTACCCGTATTATCGCTGTACAGGAAGCTGTAGCAAAAGCTACCGGCAAAGAGCCTTCCAAGAACCTGAACCCCGACGAGTGTGTCGCTGTCGGTGCAGCCATCCAGGGCGGTGTTCTGGGCGGTGAGGTCAAGGGCCTGCTGCTGCTGGACGTTACTCCCCTGTCTCTGGGTCTGGAAACTCTGGGCGGCGTTATGACCCGCATCATCGAGCGCAACACCACCATCCCCACCAAGAAGTCTCAGGTCTTCTCCACCGCTGCCGACGGTCAGACCTCTGTCGAGATCCACGTTCTGCAGGGCGAACGCGAATTTGCCAAGGACAACACGACTCTCGGCATGTTCCGTCTGGACGGTATCCCCGCTGCTCCCCGCGGTGTTCCCCAGATCGAAGTAACCTTCGACATCGACGAAGTAATCCTCGTAGGTGGTTCAACACGTATTCCTGCTGTGCAGAAGATTGTGGAAGACTACTTCGGCAAGGTACCTTCAAAGGGTGTGAACCCAGACGAAGTGGTAGCCGTAGGTGCTGCCATCCAGGGTGCTATCCT
>JAFQND010000204.1 GCA_017396055.1 Oscillospiraceae bacterium | reverse complement strand
GTTTATCTATGGTTGGGGTTTCACCCCAAACCCCAATCAAGGGAGCTTTTTGTAAAAAGCTCCCTTGATAATCCTGCAAAAACTTTTACTTTATTTTCCCAACACTTCCGGAATGCCGTTTTCGGCAAACCAGACATCTCTGACCTGGAACACTCTGCCATTCAGATAAGAAAGCAGACATTCTTCTTTAAAATCAAAGACAAGTTTATAGGAGTACAGCGCCTGACCGTCAAAACCGAGAGCCTTGTCCTGCTGATTCTTTCCGTATTTGCCGTCGCCCACCAACGGGCAGCCGATATAAGCCATATGGGCACGGATCTGATGGGTGCGTCCGGTTTTCAGATCCACCTCCACCAGCGAATATTTTCCGTTGGTTTCCAGCACCTTATATTTGGTGATCATCGTCCGCGCGCCGGGACGGGGTTTATCAAAAATCAGCGCCTTGTTTTCCCGCTCGTCCTTGATGTGATAATGGGTCAGGGTCGCCTCTTTCGGCTTCGGACAGCCTTTGACCAGACAGAGATAGTATTTGTGCAGCTCTCTGTTTTTGATACAGTCGTTAAGCAGCCTCAGCGCCGCAGCATTTTTCGCCACGATGACGATGCCGCCGGTATTCCGGTCGATACGGTTGCAGAGGGCAGGTGCGAACGAAGCCTCTTCGTCGGGGTCATATTCGCCCTTATCATAGAGATATTTCTGTACCCGGTTGATCAGCGTATCCACCGACTCGTCTTCGTCCTCATGGACGATCAGTCCCTGGGGCTTGTCACAGAGCAGAATATTCTCATCCTCATAGACGACTTTGATCTGGCCACTCGCCCTGAAGAACGCGGGGCGCTCACTCACTTCAAAAAACTCATCGCCGATATAAAGGCTCACCTTGTCGCCCGGCTGCAGCTTGGTGCTGATCTCGCCCCGCTTGCCGTTGACCTTGATCCGCTTCATCCGGAGATATTTGTACATCAGGCTCTTGGGCAGATTGCTGACCGCTTTCTGCAAAAACTTATCCAGACGCTGACCGGCGTCGTTTTCCTTGATGATGAATTCTCTCACAGTTCAAAATCCTCCGCTTTATACTGCGGCAGCAGGCGAAGTGCCTTGGGCTTGCGCTTTAAAGGCGCATACTCAAATTTCCTGCAGGAATAATAAGGAGAGACCACGCCGTTTCTGGGACAGAACACCCTGTCTCCCCGGGGGTCAAGATTGCCGTGCTCACAATAACCGCAGGCAGGCTCGATGTTTTTGCCGAACAGTTTCATTTATTCTTCCTCCACGGTGGATTCCAGCATGGTCAGGGTCCCGGCGCCGGCATCCAGCTTTGCCCGGACACCGATGGGAATCAGTCCCGAACGGATACAATGACCGTAATCTTCACAGCGCACCACCGGAATATCATATTTTTCGCCGATCCGTCTTAAGATATCATCGATGAGCGGCTGGGGCACAGCGTCATAATATCCCCAGAGAAGTCCCTTTACCTTTTTAAACAGGCCGCTCTGCTCCAGATGGCTGAACCACTTGCTGACCGCTGCCGGCTCGCTGAAACCGATCATGTCCTCCACAAAGAGGATACAGTCTTCCTCGGGCATTTTATAATATTTTCCGTTTGTCATCACAGCGAAATTGATCAGATAACCGCCGGTCAGCACACCTTCACAGCTGCCTTCGCGGATGGTCACCCACTCGCTCTCTTTCGGGAAAACATAGGGACTTCCGTCCAGGACAGCTGCCCTGAAATGGGCCATATTGAAGTCGGTGCCGTTCATAAAGCTGCGGGGAGACTGACCGTAATAGGTCACGATACCCGAAAGGGAGGTCACAGCCTCCAGAATGGTGGTGCCGTCGCTGTAGCTGGAAAGCACCTTCGGGTCATTTTTCAGCGCCTCGTAATCGATATAGGGCAGCAGCTCGTTGCCCACCTCGCCGCCGCCGAAGAGGATCATCCGGACCTCGGGGTCACGGATCAGACTGTTGAAGTCATCGACCCGCTTCTCCAGCGAAGCGGCATATCCGTCGTCGGTGTCATAGAGATGTTCACTGAATTTCACTCTGAATCCCAGTTCGGAAAATTTTGCGGCGGCAGCTTCTGCCTTCTCGCGATCCAGTTTATAACAGGGCGCGGCAAAGCCGACAAGGTCACCGGCGCGCAGTCTGCAGGGCTTTTTCATGTAAACACATCCTCCTTTGGCGGTTTACCCCATTATACCACGCTCCCGCGCTCTGTGCAAGATTTCTGTCGGCGGGGCAATGTCAGCAAAAACATCAGACAGAGCATCACCAGTGAAACGCCCGCCGTGACAGAGCCGCTGCCGTTTGAGATGAGCGGCTGCGCAAAGGAGGAAAACACCTCCTGCTCCAGCTTCAGATGCTTTGCCGCTGTCAGGGTGAAGAAAAGGCTCAGAAAACAGTGCAGCATCCGGAAGGGAAGGAATTTTCGCATCCGTACCCCGCTCTCTCCCAGAAAACAATACAGCTGCATCCAGACACATCCTCCGCCCAGCGAGGTGTACACCGTCGAGAGGATCAGCGCCTTTCGGAAAGGCTCCCCCGAGAGAGCGTCGCAGCCCACGCTGACTTCCAGAAGGCCCGACATCACCTCCCACCCGGGAAGGGGACGCAGAAGGTTCTGTGCCGCAGAGAACACCATGACAAAAAGACAGACCGTCAGCACCGATCTTCCCGCGCCGGTCACCGCTTTTACAAAACAGCCGGCATAATCCCCGTCGCCCGCCCAGAGGTCTCCTTTCGCTTTGTCCGACGGCATCAGAAATCCCGCCGCGATCCCGGTACAGAGCATGGCCGCCAGCTGACAGCCGTATAAGAAAAGGCCCAGCCTGTTGTCACCGAAAAGTCCCGTCCCCACCGCTCCCGCCAGAAACGCAGGAGAACAGCAAACACAGCTGCACAAAAGCTTTTCCCCGGTCAAAGGGCCCAGCCTTCCCTGTCCCACCAGATTGCCCACCATCTTTGCCCCGGCGGGATAACCGCCCGCCATGCTCACCAGAATCACCGGAGCGGTCTCTTCCGGAAGACGAAACAGCCTGCAGACAAGTCTTACCGGCCAGAAAAGCGCCGGCGAAAGATCTGCCGTCGACAAAAACTCCGCCAGGATCATGAACAGAAAAAGAGAAGGAATCACCGTTTCCAGACAGAGCGCCATTCCGCGCTTTACCCCTGTCATGACGGCTTCATTCTCTTTCAGCACCAGAAAACAGCAGATCCCTGCCGCTCCCGTTACCGCCGTACGCAGCATCTTTTTTGTCATAGGCCACCTCACCCGAACTCCAGCGATGTAAATTTTCCCCGTACGAGAAGCCGGCCTGCGCCGTATTCTCCCACACTGATCCCGCTGCCGAAGACGGTCACCGGCAGCTTTCCGCTTAAAAAACGGATATAATCCTCGCCGAGATCCAATATCCCGCCGCAGTTCTCCGTATAGACCGTGTGATCGCCCCAGATCTGCAGCGGCGGCCGGATCCCCATTTCCAGCTCATCCAGAACTGTTTTTCTCCTCTTTTCTTTCATATCCGCCGCCTCCTTTTCCCAGAGAAATGCCGCTCTCCCGCATTATATTCCCGACCGGGCGTTCATATACATGGACAAAGACCCATCGAAAGGAGAACCACCATGATCGACAGCATTCTCTTTCGCGCCGAGGGCGGCGACATCGCCGGTTTTCTCACGCTCGCTTCCGAAAACGATCTGACCATCCAGAAATTCTGTAAGTCCGACGGCATCTGCTTTGGCTATCTGCCGCCCAGGGAATACCGCACCGCCGCAAAGCTTGCCCGCTCGGTGGGCGTGCGGCTTCAGATCCTGGAGAAAAACGGTGTTTCTTTTGCCTTAAGACGTTACCGCCGCAGGCTGGGATTGTTTGTCTGGCCGGTCGTATTTTCTGCGGCATTGCTTTTTTCCCAGAATTTTCTCTGGGCAGTGGACGTCTCCGGCTGTGAGAATCTGCAGCAGGAGGTCATCCGGACCGAAGCCGCCGGGTACGGTCTGAAGACCGGTATCTATCTTCCCGGGACAGACCTCGGCGCCATCGCCGCCGAACTTCGCAAAGCTTTCCCGCAGATCGCTTCCCTTTCCCTCAACCGTATCGGCAGCAGGGTCGAGATCGCCCTGACAGAGGCCGCATCCGCGCCGGAAATTCTCCCCGACGATCCCTGCAGTATTTTTGCCTCCCGCACAGGAAAGATCGTTTCACTCTCGGTCACCGCCGGGCAGGCCGCCGTTTCTCCCGGTCAGACCGTTGCCGAGGGACAGCTTCTCATCTCAGGCGTCGGAGAGACCGCCGACGGCAAGACTTTTTTCAGCCACGCCTCCGGAGAAGCCATGGCAGAGGCTCTTTTTGACGAGACCTTTACCCTTTCTCTTGCACAGAACGAACAGCTTTTTACCGGCGAAGAAACCGTCCGCCGCTATCTTGATCTCTTTGGAAAGAAGATCCCGCTCTTTCTGCCGGATGGTCTTATGAACCATTTTGCGCCCCCTTCCGGACTCTATGAGAGCAGGTCTGTTCTCGCACCGCTGAGCCTTTTCGGCATTGAGCTCCCCCTTGGGGTGGAGACCGAGACCCGCCGTTTTTACACCGAGGAGAAAAATGTCTTCACCGAATAAGAAGCCCTCGCCCTTTTACAGAAAGCCGCCGCCGATTTTGAAGAAAATGACCTTGCCGGCACCGAAATACTCTCAAAGGAAGAATCCGCCGCTCTGTCGGACGGAGTCATGACCCTGAGCGTCCGGTGGACCTGTCTTGCCGATATCGCCCGGAAGCGCCCTGTGGAAATAACGGGATGAAGCTCTTTTGATCTGTCAGCCGGGAATTTTACATGATAACGCACGAAAGGCAATGAAACAAAGAAAATTTTGTGAAATCCACATAGATACAAATGGTAAATTTTATGGTATAATACTAGTAATTTGGAAATATATTCAACCTTATTCAATAAAGGAGATCGAGATCTTGAGCGAGCGCACCCTTACCTTCGCATCCACCGACCAGCTGTCTGCCCTTTGCGGCAGTTTTGACAAAAACCTTCAGGCACTGAAAAAAGCATATCCCGTCGAGTTGGTTGTACGCGACTGCGACTTGAAGATCATCGGCGAAGAGCCTGCTCTCAGCCAGTGTGAGCGTGCGGTCCAGAGTATCCTTTCGATGATCGCCGCCGGAAAACCCGTCGATGAGCTGGATATCCGCTATGCCGTTTCGATGACCGGCGAGGGTCACGAAGGCGAGATCAAAGAGCTGAACAATGGCTGTATCTGTATCACCCAGAAGGGCAAGCCTGTTCACCCCAAGACCGTCGGCCAGAAGCGCTATATCAAGACCATCGAAGAAAACACCATCACCCTCGGTATCGGCCCTGCCGGTACCGGTAAGACCTATCTCGCCGTCGCCATGGCGGTCAAGGCCTTCAAGGCCGGTATCGTCCAGCGGATCATTCTGACCCGCCCCGCCGTCGAAGCCGGCGAAAAGCTGGGCTTCCTTCCCGGCGATCTCCAGAACAAAGTAGACCCCTATCTTCGTCCCCTGTATGACGCGCTCTTTGACTTCCTCGGCGCCGAAAGCTTCCAGAAGCTTCAGGAACGGGGCAGCATCGAAGTTGCTCCCCTGGCCTATATGCGCGGCCGTACACTGGACGAATCCTTCATTATCCTGGACGAAGCACAGAACACCACCAGAGAACAGATGAAAATGTTCCTGACCCGACTGGGCTTTGGCTCCAAGATCATCATCACCGGCGATATCACCCAGATCGACCTTCCCACCGACAAAAAATCCGGTCTGCTCGAAGCTATGCGGGTACTG
>JAFQND010000203.1 GCA_017396055.1 Oscillospiraceae bacterium | reverse complement strand
GCGCGGCCGGTGCCCTTCTGGCGCCAGGGCTTTCTGCCGCCGCCGCTGACTTCAGCGCGGGTCAGAGCGCTCTGGGTGCCCTGACGGCAGTTGGCCAGATGATTCTTGACAACAGCGTGCATGGCAACCTTGTTGGGATCCAGACCGAAGACGTTTTCAGGAAGTTCGATCTCGCCGACCTGAGCGCCGGCCATATTGTAAACAAATGCTTTAGGCATCTTGCGTTTCCTCCTTTACCTTTCGTCCCCGGGTCACTTATTCTTGACGGTGTTGCAGATGGTAACGAGAGAGCCGCGGATGCCGGGAACGGCGCCGCGCACGGCGATGATGCCGAGCTCGTCGTCAACCTTCACAACGTCAAGGTTCTGGATGGTGACCTGCTCAACGCCCATATGACCGGGCATCTTTCTGCCGGGCATAACGCGGGAGGGGTCAGTGTTGGAACCGGTGGAACCAACAGAACGATGGACAGGGCCAACACCGTGGGTGTGGTTCTGAACACCGAAGCCGTGGCGCTTGACGACACCGGCGTAGCCCTTACCCTTAGAGGTACCGACCACGTCGACACAGTCGCCGACTTCGAAAACGGAAGCCTTGATGACGTCGCCCACGTTCATGGACGCAGCGTCGTCCAGACGGAACTCGCGGAGAACCTTGACAGGCTCAACGCCCGCCTTCTTGAGATGTCCGGCTTCGGGCTTATTCAGCTTCTTCTCCGGAACTGCAGAAAAACCGAGCTGCACGGCGTCGTAGCCGTCGGTTTCCACGGTCTTCTTCTGCACCACGGTGCAGGGACCGCACTCGATGACGGTGACGGGGATGACCTTACCTTCTTCGGTGAAGATCTGCGTCATGCCGACTTTTCTGCCGATGATTGCCTTCTTCATGTATTTTCCTCCTTGTCGGTTATTGGTTGGCTGTTCTCCAGGAACTTTGCCAACGTGACCTTAACGCCTACGGTGGAACGGCGGCAAACCGTTCTCGTGAGGCTTTAGACCATCTTGATTTCGATCTCGACGCCGGCGGGGAGATCCAGATTCATCATGGCGTCGACGGTCTTCTCATCGGGATTGGCGATGTCGATGAGGCGCTTGTGGGTGCGGCGCTCGAACTGCTCACGGCTGTCCTTGTACTTATGAACAGCGCGCAGGATCGTAACGATCTCAGTCTGGGTGGGCAGCGGGATGGGGCCGGAAACCTTGGAACCGGTTCTCTTGGCGGCCTCAACGATGCGCTGGGCGGTCTGGTCGATGACCTGGTGGTCATAGGCCTTGAGACGAATTCTCATCTTGTCCATTTGTGTTTTTCCTTCCTGCACGAACTTTTCGAGCGACCCGCCTGCCGTGCAACTCTTCATTCTCTTTTCTTGTAAGCGGGGCTCGTTCGTTCGGTGAGAAATTGCAACGTCGCCGTGCGTTTAATCCAGGGCAGTAAAAAAACCGGATTCACGCACCCCTATACAGCCTTGCTGCCTGGTTGGCGCTCTCGCGATAACTGCTCGCAGTTATGCCTTCATCCGGTCATGACCGCGTGTTGGTCCGTCTCGGCGTATTTAGGGACTGCCCTGAACGCCTACTGCGTACGCACGACTTTGCAGTTTTCTCAGCCGCCCGACATACTCACCTCACCCCTCCGGGTCAAAAGGGGATTGGTGCGCGGACATACTCAGCCTGAGTTACCCGCTTCGGCAAGCGGCAATCTCCGGCTTCATCGCGCGCCCATGTGTACGGTCGGGGCATACTTTTCCCCACACGTCTCACACAAGCCTGTTTAGTATACCCCATATTTTTTACTTTGTCAAGCCTTTTGAAGGCTGTTTTTAGTTTTTCAAGGGTGTTTTAATGTTTTTGTAGGATTCACCGACCGATTTCGGTTTTTAGGAATTTGTAATAGTTGTTTTGACGGAGACGCTGGGGGAGTTTTCCTCCTCCAGAGGGAAAACAAGCCTTTCCGACGCCGCCGGATCGGCACAAAGGGCAGATTTTATGACTTCTGCCGGTCAGGGCGGATCCATCGCCCTTTTCGGGGCCGTACATCGCCCTATTTCAGCCTTATGCAGGCACCCTTACCTTATATAGTGAAAAACCTGCGGCATCCGTTTTCGGATGCCGCAGGCAAGGCAGCTTATGTTTAGCCGATCAGGCTCATCAGCCAGGCCATGATGTTGAACTTATCAAAGACAACAACAGTGACCAGGGAGACGTTGGACATGATCTTGATGAGGATGTCCAGAGACGGGCCGACGGTATCCTTCAGAGGATCGCCGACGGT
>JAFQND010000202.1 GCA_017396055.1 Oscillospiraceae bacterium | reverse complement strand
ATTTATCAGAAGGAGTTCGGCTATTATGTGCTGGATAAATGGATCGGGCAAGGCTATCTGAAACCCCGCAGCGAAGCGGCAGATTACGGCGCCTATCTGCGTGAGGTATTCGGTTTTGATGAACCGGTCATTCACACAGTTGCCGGTGTGGGCGACTGTTTTGCCGAGTTTTACCCCATGTTTGAGGAGAAGATCCTGGAAGACAGGGGAGCCCATGAACTGGTTCAGGATCGGGCCGGCCGCCATGTTCTTTACTTCAAGGGCCGCCGTGATGGCTTTATGCCGCAGTATGTGAATCATCCTGTCAAGGATATGGCAAGCTGGGAACGGGATATCAAATGGCGCCTCGACCCCGGATCTCCCGAACGGGATGTGATGATCGCCCCATCTCTGGAAGCGGCAAAAGCCGGACAGGAAAAAGGCCACGCTGTTTCCCAGCTGGTTTCCGGCGGATATATGTATCTTCGCAGCCTCATCGGCGGTGAAGCGCTTCTCTATAAGTTTTACGATGAGCCGGAGCTGATCCATGACTGCATGCAGACCTGGCTGGCCTTTACCGACGCCCGCATTGCCCACCATCAGAAGACCGTTACTTTTGACGAAGTGGTCTTTGATGAAGATATCTGCTATAATCACGGTTCGCTGATCTCGCCGGATATGATACGGGAGTTCCTCTTCCCTTATTACGGTCAGCTCTTTGAGAATATGAAGCACCGTAACGGCGGCAGAAAGCTTCATATCATGCTGGCGACCGACGGAAAATGTGAGCCGGTACTGGATCTGTACAAAACAGTCGGTGTGGATTACATCTCTCCCTGCGAAGTGGCATCCGGCTGTGATGTTGTTCATATCGGCAGGGAACATCCCGATCTGCTGATCGCCGGCGGTATTGACAAACGGCTCATTGCCGAGGGCGGCGATGCCATCAAACGCCACCTGGAGTACATCATGCCCGCCATGCGCCGCCGGGGCGGATATATCCCCACCTGCGACCACGGCGTTCCCGAAGAGGTCACTTTTGAGAACTATATGCGCTATCGGGAACTGATGAAAACCTATTGTGAATAAGAAAAAGCTCCGCATCAAGCGGAGCTTTTTTGTTCTGTGTCTGTTTATTTGACAGCGTTTGCCATCAGCAGGTCATAGATTTCCTTGACATCGACGGGGCCGTCTGCGGAATACTTATCCTTTGCCAGCAGTTTTTTCAGCTGTCTGAGGGTCATCAGGGGCATGCCGTTTTTCTTTTTCAGGTTAGCCAGCTGAACCTTGGGATCGCCGAAAACAACAAAGCTTTCAGAAGTCACCTTATACAGGTTGTTGGCTGCAAACAGCTTGCGAAGAGTTTCGTTGCATTTTTCCATGACGCGTACAGGGTTTGCAAAGTTGTTCTTGGATTTCTCGTGGTTGTCCTTGTCCAGAACGATAGAGATCCACTGTTCGTCCTTGTAATCGCCATAGACAGAACCGATCTCGTTGACATCGGTCAGCATCAGTACGCCGAAGAAACCGATCAGCAGATGGTCGATCGTCACGGTCTCTTCACCGTTTTTCAGTTTCAGGCCGTCGATGACCTTGAAGCTGCGGAT